>NZ_MDAW01000116.1:0-136368 GCF_002875385.1 Vibrio sp. 10N.222.52.B12
CCGCTTATCCGCGATGAACCAAAAAATTAAGCGTGATTGGCTAAGGTCATTTTACGCACCAAACGGAAGAATTCGTCGGATTCCTCTTCCGTCAAACAAGAGAAGAAATCTTGCTTAAGGTTAGTCATGATGCGGTGCACTTTGCGTACCGCTTCTACACCCTCTTTGGTGAGTGTCAGAATCTTTAATCTCTGATTGGTATCGCTCTTAGAAACTTTAACAAAACCTCGTTTCTCTAAGTTATCCACCATGCGTTTTGCGACGCTTCGTTCTGTCAGAACCGCATCCGCCAACTCTTGCTGGCTCATCGGTTGAAACTCCTCTAACGCCGCCAAGGCACTCGCCATTTCCAACGTCATTAAGTCCTGACGCGATAGCTCTGCTTGAGCACGATTGCGGAAGGTTCGGTTCATCACGCTGCACACAAACATCGGGCTTTGATCCAACACGGATATCGGAGAAATCTTCTGATCTTTCATACTTGCCTATTCTACTTTCGGCTTTGTTTTCATTTGGATAGTACTGCGTTTACAAGAGATTCCCAACGGCGCTCCTTCGTCGCTTTCGGGAATGACGAGAAACATAACCAAGAGAGCAACACCCCGTCATTCCGACGAGCTTAGGCGAGATCAGGAATCTAACTGCCACACGCTCTCAATCAATATTTCACATCAAGTCACAGCACTCGGTGAGCAGATTCTGAATCACGCTCGTCCCTCGCGGTTCAGAATGACGTAAAAATTAAACCTCAAACCCAAACTATCCAATTGAATCCAAAAATAAAGGACGCCGAAGCGCCCTTTTCTTGTACTTATTAGCAATAGTATAACTTAGTCTTTAGCGCTAAGTCCTACTCTTGGCTTGCCGTTGGCTGTGAAGTAGATTCCACTTGCTCTTTTTGTGCTTCTTTTCTTGCGCGGCGGTCGAACAAACGCTCAACCACAACGAAGAACACAGGCACGAAGAAGATACCAAGCAAGGTCGCACTTACCATACCGCCAAGTACGCCCGTACCTACTGCGTTCTGACCCGCAGAGCCTACACCCGCACTGATCGCTAGCGGCACTACACCAAGACCAAACGCAAGCGAGGTCATGATGATAGGACGAAGACGAACACGCACCGCGTGCAGCGTTGCTTCAATCAAGCCCGCACCTTTCTCGTAGTATTCCTTGGCGAATTCGACGATAAGGATCGCGTTCTTCGTTGCCAGACCAACAGTGGTCAACAGGCTTACTTGGAAGAATACGTCGTTATCCATACCGCGAGTCATAACCGCAAGTACCGCACCTAGTACACCTAGAGGTACAACAAGCACAACCGCGAATGGTACTGACCAGCTCTCATAAAGTGCTGCTAGTACAAGGAAGACAACCAGAATCGACAGCGCGTAAAGCATTGGTGCTTGGTTACCAGACAGACGTTCCTCGTAAGAGATGCCGTTCCAGTTCACCGTAAAGCCAGGAGGCAGTTTTTCTACCATGGCTTCGATTTCTGCCATCGCTTCACCAGTACTTACGCCCGGAGCCGCGCCACCTTGGATGTTCATCGCAGGTAGACCGTTAAAGCGTTGCAATAGCGGAGAACCGTAAGTCCACTCACCCGTTGCAAATGCCGAGAATGGCACCATCTCGCCTTGTGAGTTACGCACGTACCATGAGTCGAAGTCTTTCGGTTGCATACGGTGTTCTGCGTCACTCTGCACCATTACCTTCTTCACGCGTCCGCGATCGATGTAATCGTTGATGTATGCACCACCCCATGCCGAAGCTAGGATTTGGTTTACATCATTAATGCTCACATCCAGCGCACGCAATTTCACGTGGTCGATATGAACTTGGTACATCGGCGCATCTGCCTGACCGTTTGGACGCACACCCACTAGTTTCGGGTTTTGTGCTGCCATACCTAGGATTTGGTATTGAGCCGCTACAAGCGCTTCATGACCGTTACCAGTTGAGTCTTGTAGGTAGAAGTCG
This sequence comes from Vibrio sp. 10N.222.52.B12, assembly GCF_002875385.1. Taxonomy (NCBI): domain Bacteria; kingdom Pseudomonadati; phylum Pseudomonadota; class Gammaproteobacteria; order Vibrionales; family Vibrionaceae; genus Vibrio; species Vibrio sp. 10N.222.52.B12. The sequence goes on from NZ_MDAW01000116.1 coordinate 1,980, forward strand.
AAACCAGTCGCGTTACCCAACTCTTGAATCGCTGGTGGCGCAAACGCAAACACCATTGCTTCTTTAATCGTTGAGAAGTACCCCATCGCACGACCTGTCAGCGAAGCCGCATCTGAACCCGGTGCTTCACGCTCTGACCAATCTTTCAGACCGATAAACGCCATGCCCATGTTCTGACCTTGACCCGCGAAGCTGAAGCCCGCTACCGAGAACACTGACGCGACGTTGTCTTTCTCTTCTTCTAGGAAGTAGTTACGGACTTTTTCTAGCGTCTTTTCTGTCTGCTCTTGAGTCGAGTTCGGTGGCAAGATTGCCATTGAGAACACAGTACCTTGGTCTTCATCCGGTAGGAAAGACGTTGGTAGGTTCATGAACAACCAACCTGCGCCCGCACTCATTGCCGCGAATACCAACAGCATACGACCAGTGCGTTTTAGCATTTTCGCTACGCCCGCTTCGTAACCCGCCGTTGCCGCATCAAACTTACGGTTGAACCAGCCAAAGAAACCTTTCTTATCCGAAAATTCTGCGTCACCTTTTTTCAGCAAGCTCGCACAAAGTGCCGGAGTAAGAATGATCGCCACCAATACCGAGAGCGTCATCGCCGCTACGATGGTGATGGAGAACTGACGGTAGATCACACCGGTTGAGCCAGACATGAACGCCATCGGTACGAATACCGCAGACAACGTCAAACCAACGCCCACTAGTGCGCCAGTGATCTGCCCCATTGACTTCTTGGTTGCTTCTTTTGGATCGAGACCGTCCTCGTGCATTACACGTTCCACGTTCTCAACCACAACGATCGCATCGTCCACCAGCAAGCCGATTGCCAGAACCATCGCAAACATGGTTAAGGTGTTGACACTAAAGCCCGTCGCGTACAAGACGGCAAACGTACCTAGCAATACCACCGGAACCGCAATCGTTGGGATGATCGTTGCACGGAAGTTCTGCAAGAACAGATACATGATCAAGAATACCAACACGATTGCTTCAAGCAGTGTTTTGATTACTTCTTTGATCGACGCATCAACGAATGGCGTTGTCTCAAACGGGTAAGCGATCTTCAAGCCATCTGGGAAAGTCGCACTTAACTGACCAAGGCGTTCTTTTACAGCTTCTGCCGTTTCTAGCGCGTTCGCACCAGTACCAAGAGAGATACCTAGACCTGCTGCTGGGAAGCCGTTGTACTGACCTTTGATGTCGTAGCTTTCTGCGCCACGCTCAACACGGGCCACGTCTTTCAGGTAAACGTTCGAACCGTTCGCTTCTGATTTCAGAATGATGTTTCTGAATTCAGCCACACTGGTTAAACGACTTGCCGAAGAAATCGTCGCGTTAAGCAACTGACCAGACTGAGCAGGTGCTGCGCCTAACTGACCAGAAGAAACCTGTGCATTCTGCTCACGAATCGCGTTCGCAACGTCGATTGCTGTTAGGTTGAACTGAGTCAGTTTGAATGGGTCTAGCCAAACGCGCATTGCGTATTGAGAACCAAACGCTTGCACTTGACCTACACCCGTAACACGGCTGATCGGATCTTGAATATTGGTAACAACAAAGTCGCCAATGTCGTTTTCTGTGAATTCAGGGTCTTCAGAGTAAACCGCCACAACCATCAAAAATGAGGTGTTAGATTTGTTTACGATGATACCTTGGCTTTGTACTTCCATCGGAAGTGACGTCATCGCCAATTGCAGTTTATTCTGCACCTGAACTTGCGCGATATCTGGATCCGCTTCGCTATCAAACGTCAGCGTAATGGTCGCGTTACCAAACGCATCACTGCTTGAGTTTAGGTAACGTAGGTAGTCCAGACCCGTCATGTTTTGCTCGATAACCTGAGTCACTGAGTCTTCTACGGTTTTCGCAGAAGCACCAGGGTAACGGGCATTGATTGAGATCGTGGTCGGTGAAATCGTCGGGTATTGAGAAACCGGCAAGTTGAACAGGGACATTACGCCCGCCAACATGGTCAGAATCGCAAGTACCCAAGCAAATACCGGACGATCGATAAAGAATCGTGCCATGATTATGCCTGCTCACCTGATTGAATGGTCACTGGGTTACCCGGTTGGATCATCTGTAGGCCTGTTGTGATGACTTTATCACCCACTTTCAGACCGTCAGTGATGCGCCATTGATTACCAATAGACTCAGCCGTTGTTACCGGAGTGATTGTTACTTTGTTGTCTTCACCTACCGTCATTACTGAGGCTTTACCCGTTGCATCACGCGTAACTGTGTTTTGTGGGATAAGAATCGCTACAGGGTCCACACCTACTGTTACCGTTGCGCGCACGAACATGCCCGGTAGCAATAAGCCATCTGGGTTCGCGAATTCTGCACGTAGCGTTACGCTGCCCGTGCTTTCATCTACGTTCACTTCGGTAAACTTCATGGTGCCTTTGTGCGCGTAAGTCGAACCATCTTCAAGCGTTAGTGTCACTTGAGCTGTCTCATCTTTTTGCAAGTGACCTTGTGACATAGCTGCTTTCAAACGGAGTAGTTGAGCAGAAGATTGCACGATATCAACATTGATTGGGTCTAACTGTTGGATAGTCGTTAGCGTCGCCGCTTGGTTTGCCGTTACCAGCGCACCCGCCGTTACGTTAGACTTGCTGATCACACCGCTAATTGGCGCCTTTACTTGTGCGTAAGACAAATTGATCTTCGCTGTGTTGATCTTCGCTTTCGCGACTAACACTTGCGCTTTCGCTTCTTTATAAGCCGCTTCTGCTTCGTCTAATGCTTGTTGGCTGATCGACTTTTTAGTGATCAATGCACGGTAACGACGCACTGTTGAGTACGTTGATTCTTCCGATGCTTGCGCACGGATCAGTTCCGCCTCTGCACTCAATAAATCAGCTTGGAAAGTAGAATCATCAATCTGGTATAGCGATTGACCCTTCTCTACCACGCCACCCTCAACAAAATTTCGCTCAGAAATAATACCCGTTACCTGTGGGCGAACTTCTGCTTCTTTAAATGCGCGGCTACGACCAGGCAATTCCACCGTTAGCGCTTGGCGAACCGGTTCAACTGTCATGACAGTCACTTCCGGTGTTGGCGCGGGACCACCTTGTGCTTGTCCATCTTGACTCTGTTCACATCCAGCCAAAAATAAGCTCGACGCAATCAGAAGTGATAGCGTGGTTCTACGTCTCATGAAACTTCTCTCTTCCTAAATAAAAACAGTGACCCAATAAAAAGTCAGCAAATATTATTCGGGATGATAATTACTCAATGTTGTACATACAACAAAATTTACCGCTCTTTACGATAGACAAAAATATTTGCTCGAAACCTGTTATTGATCTCTCAATTTGAACACATTTATATTGGAAAAATAAATTTTCTGTGGGCAATCGAAAACAGATTTTTCCTAATAAAAACAAGGAAAAAGAGTGGACAAAGCGAGAGAAATCGTGACAAAGCAAAGTATTTTGGAGGATGCGTTGCTACTATGAAGAACAAGAAAGTTTATTAAATATCGTGAAAATAAGTGAAAACACAGGAATTTACACTCGCATAACATTTAATCACCAATTGAACATTTAGAGCGCGCTTTGATTAAATAAATTGCAAATATAGGCGTTGATTTCCGTATTCATTACCCTATAATTCGCTCCCCCTAAACAACCTAATATACGAAATAAGTTGGTTATGAAAAACAACAATAGAATAGTATTAGGGAAATTCACATGGGACAGGACGACTCACAATTTACAGCCCTCCCTTTTGAGTGGCAGAACAAAAGAGCAAGGCACCGTTAAGCTCACCAACAAGCAAAAAGCATTATTGAACTGCTTAGTTGACGCGCACCCAAGCACGATCAGTAATAAAGAGATTATTCAGCAGGTTTGGGGCTATGAGCACATATCTCAAGAGAGTTTGCCTCAGTTGATCAATCGCACTCGACGAACGCTTGAAGACAATGATAAGAAAATTCTCATCAACATTCCTGGTGTTGGCTATTCATTAAACTTCGATGTTACTGAGGACGAAGAACTTACTTCTGAAAAACACATCGAGCCCAAGCATGACGTGCTTCCAATACTGGGTATGAAGGCTGCTCATCACCAAAACCTAAAGTCGTGGCGGATTCTGTTTACAGCCTTGTTAATTGTAACCATGTTTAATTTATGGAATACCGCCAGCGCACTTTATTACAAACATGATTTCGAAAAAGTACTTAGCGCCGCGCCATACCCAGAAGCCCAACGTTCAGATGATGGCACAATAACCGTAACAATTGATAACCATGAATGTATTTATCACAAAGATGAACTCTTACTTGAATGCCAATAAATATAAGGCATTAGCACTAGTGATCGTGTTAAATGGAGTTCTATTGCTAATTGCACATCAATCAAAAGTACAGTTGTTCGGCAAAGTAGAAGCATCAGGCTATCGTTGGACAACCTACACCAAGTTGTATAAAAACCGCATGGATTCCCAAATTCATTACTCTACGCTTGATTCTGCGGAAGACAGCTACCAGTTTATGGAATATCACTACGAGTATTCCAAATCAAAAGGGAAGGATTACATTGTAGTAGTTGATGACAAACCAGTAAGCGTGCGATACAACCGTGTTTATTACATTGATGACCAATGCAATATCTTTTTCTCCGGTAGAGCCAAAAGAACGCTATCAAACATGTCTTTCCGCTGTTCATATTAATCCAATCAGCATCCAGTAATGTTTATAAAAAAGGCATCTTTGATAATTAAGATGCCTTTTTTCTTTTAGTTAGATCAGTCTACCGCTGAGATTATACGCGGAACTGGCTGACTTGCTTGTCTAACTGTTGTGTCTGTTCAGACAACATAGACAATGACTGTTGTGCTTGGCTCACTACATCTACAATCGACATACTGCTGTCTGCGATACCTTGAACGTTGCTGTTCACTTCATCACTCACTGAGCTTTGTTGGCCCGCTGCTGTCGCAATGTGCGTGTTCATCTCATTCATGCGTGCGATCGCGTTGAGGATTTCTGCCAAGGATTCTGTCGCCAAACCTGCCGATTGAATGGTGTCTTCACTGCTGGTTTTGCTGCCCTGCATCACTTCCACTGCTTGAGATGCACCCGCTTGCAGCTTCTCGATCATGGTTTGGATCTCGCCGGTGCTCTTTTGCGTGCGGCTTGCTAGGGAACGAACTTCATCTGCAACCACAGCGAAACCACGACCTTGTTCACCGGCACGCGCTGCTTCAATCGCCGCGTTCAATGCCAACAAGTTAGTCTGCTCTGCAATACCACGGATAACATCCAATACCGAAGCAATATTGCTCACATCGTGATCCAAGGTGTTGATGACTTGGCTCGCGCTTTCAATCTCACCCGCTAGGTCGCGAATAGCACCCACAGTTTGTTCAAGAATGATATTTGTATTTGCGAGCTCTTCATTGGCCGTTTGGCTAGCAAGTGCAGCTTCAGTCGCACTGTCGCTAACATTACGACTGGTCACTTGCATCTCGTGTACCGCTGCAGCAACGGCTTCACTGTCACGCTGTTGGCCAACGGTTGAATCTGCGATGGTCGAAGTCAGTGAGTTTAGGTTGTTCATCTCTTGGCGCAGTGTATTAGCGCTTTCCACCACTTGGGACACCGTCGCTTGGATCTTAGTCACGAATTGGTTAAAGCCACCAGCCAATTGACCGATTTCATCCTGAGAATGGACGTTAATACGCTGACTTAGATCGCCTTCACCAGAAGCAATTTGCGCCATCGCATCTTTGATATTGTTGATTGGCTTCACCACGGTTCTAAGCAGCAATACCATCATGCCCAGTGCAGCGATAATCACGATCGCGATGCCCGCCTCTAGGATGAACTCTGCGCGCAAACCTGCTGCATTGATGTCCGATTTCAGTGCCTTTTGTTTGACTTCAATAGCATCTTTAACCACGTTTAACTGCTTGCGAACGGCAACAAATTGAGTATCAAATAACCCTTTGTGCTCGCTGTAGTAACTTGGCCATTGTGTTTGTGGGCTGTTAATCATCTCTTCATAGCTATCGAGCCATTTTTGACCCAATGACACAAGCTTATTAATTTCTATTGTTTGATGGGCAGGCAGAAGACCAGCTTGAGTCAGTTCGAGCGCTTTCTGCATGCGTGGCAAGGCTTTGTAAGCATTGTCTTTATATTCAAAAAGGTGATGGTCGATCTCTTGCGGTGTTTCTGCCAATGCTAGGGCTTGAATAGCAGAAGTCGCTTGATAAAGATCGCGGTAAGCATCTTCTATCGTAAATAGATTTGGAATGATTTGCTCATTAAGTGTGTCGCTTAGCTCCGTTTGTTTCCACATGGTGAGAACATTTAATACCGAGCTAACGGTCAGTAATGCAATCATCAAAGATAGAGGGAGAACTATCTTTTGCTTGATAGACAGGTTGCTGAACATGAATAGATACCTTTTGTTATTTTGTTCAAATCGCGCCCAATTATAACAAAGAGACAGCACAAGTAATTTCATATACAGTGCAACGTATTATAATAATTTTTATCTTTACGACTAATATTTTAGATTCAACAAATAACTGATTTATTGGACGATTTTTCTAGGAAGGAAAATCACGAAATTATAGTTGATGTATCAGCTGGTGCTCGATAAGTGCTCTTGTTGTGATTAAGGCACAAAGAAAACAGCCTCAATATGACTATTGAGGCTGTTGGAAAGTTGGGTTCCGAGTGACTTTAAATTACGCCTTCTTCACAAACTGCGCTGTCACCATCATCTCGCCAGCGCCATCAACTTTGCAGTCGAGCTGATGATCTTTGCCGTCTTTAATGCGACGAATCACCGCTTTGGTGCCGATCTTAAGTACCAACGAACTGCCTTTTACTTTTAAGTCTTTCGCTAACGTGACCTTATCACCTTCTTGCAGCAACGTGCCGTTGGCATCTTTCACGTTTACGGCATCTTCATCTGCCGCCTGATTCGGGTTCCACTCGTAGGCACACTCTGGGCAAACAAGCTGGTCTTGGTCTGGGTAAACGTATTCTGAGTTACAGTTTGGGCAAGGAGGTAGAGACATAAGTAATTACGAGCTAATGAATTTACCGTTATGGTAAAGGGTATTGCTCACCTTATCGAGTAGATTTGTCAAAAAACGCCCTCACAACTTAGCCTTCCCTCTTTGGAAAGGCATTCAAGATAAGGGCGCATTTCTGTTTGATTAAAGCTCTGTACCGTTGGATGCGATAACACGCTTATACCAGTGGAAAGACTTCTTCGGTGTGCGGTTTAGCGTACCGTTGCCTAGGTTGTCTCTGTCCACGTAGATAAAGCCATAGCGCTTACTCATCTCACCCGTTGATGCCGCTACCAAGTCGATACAACCCCAAGGTGTAAAGCCCATCAGCGGAACACCATCGGTAATCGCATCGGCCATGGCTTCTACGTGTTGGCGCAGATAATCAATGCGGTAATCGTCTTGTACTTCACCATTTTCATCCGGTACATCTTTCGCACCCAAACCGTTTTCTACTAAGAACAATGGCTTTTGGTAGCGGTCATAAAGCGTGTTCATGGTGATACGCAGACCAAGCGGGTCAATCACCCAACCCCAATCGCTAGCAGGCAAGTGTGGGTTCCTAATCGACTTCACGACGTTGGCTTCACTGGTGTTGTTAGCATTCATTTCTGCCGATGCACAACGTGAGGCGTAGTAACTGAATGAGATGAAATCAACGGTATGCTTCAGCGTCTCGTAATCTTCTTCAAGAATCTCCAGCTTCACGCCTTTTTCATCAAACACTTTCTGCGCGTAAGATGGGTAGTAGCCACGAGACTGAACATCAATAAAGAACAGGTTCTCACGATCTTTTTGCATCGCTGTGAACACATCTTCCGGCTTGCAGCTGTATGGGTAGAAGTTACCCCCCGCGAGCATACAGCCAACTTGGTTCTCTGGATTGATCTCATGAGCAATCTTAGTAACCAGCGCGCTTGCAACAAGCTCATGGTGTGCAGCTTGGTATTTCACTTGATCGCGGTTTTCCCCCTCTTGGAACAACAAACCCGCACCTGAGAATGGGCTATGCAGTAGGATGTTGATTTCATTGAACGTCAGCCAGTATTTCACTAGCCCATCAAAAGCTTCAAAACAAGTTCTTGCGTAGCGTTCAAAAAAGCCAATCATCTTTCGGTTTCGCCAAGAGCCATACTCGTTCACAAGATGCATTGGCACATCGAAATGGCACAGTGTTACAAGCGGCTCAATACCGTACTTGTGGCACTCTTCAAATACGCTGCGGTAGAAATCAATGCCTGCTTGGTTTGGCTCTAGTTCATCGCCTTTCGGGAAGATTCGGCTCCATGCGATCGACATACGAAAGGTCTTAAAACCCATCTCGGCAAGAAGCGCGATATCTTCTTTGTAACGGTGATAAAAGTCGATGGCTTGGTGGCTTGGGTAAAACTCTTCTTCGCTCAATTCCACCGAATCGACAAGGCCGAGTTTGATTGGCATTCGGTTGTCACCATAAGGGATCATATCCACGGTCGTGAGCCCTTTGCCGCCTTCTCGGTATCCACCCTCAGATTGGTTTGCTGCAATAGCCCCACCCCATAGGAAGTTTTCTGGGAACACAGATTTAGACATCTTATTTACCTCTTAACATAGAGCCACCAGCAAAGGCGGCTCTATCAATTATTCAAATCTTGGTTATGCGGAAGCTGGTTTTGCAGGCTCTAACACCGTTTCTTGCTCTTCGGTTTTTTCTTTATTTGCGACGTCTTTATTTGCAATAGCTTCGCCCTCTTCGTCTTCATCGTTCGGGATATCTTCAAAACCAAGGATTAAAGTCAGAGCGAAAGAAAGCACAATCGACAGAGCAATCAGACCAAATACCCAAGCGATACTCATCGGGTCGTTCACATCAAAGAACTGCACACTAGTGAACAAGCTCGGCGCAGCCATTGAGTGACTCGCCAGCCCTGCCATGCCAGCAAGTGCACCCACGATGAAACCAGTGATCATGGTCGCGATAAGTGGTCGTTTCAGACGAACAAGCACGCCGTAAAGCGCAGGCTCTGAGATACCCGCAAAAATTGCAGACGCACCCGCCGCACTCGCGGTTTGTTTCAGTTCACGGTTTTTAGTTTTCCATGCAACCGCAAGACAAGCGCCACCCATGCCGATGTTGGCACCAATTTCCGATGGCATAACCATGCCTTCACGGCCTGTTTCAGCAATGGTTTGAATGATGGTCGGTGTAAATACGCGGTGCATACCTGTCAGAACCAATAGTGGCCAAAGTGCGCCCATGATCGCAACCGACAACCAACCTAGTGTGCTGTGAATGGTGTAAACCAATGCAGAAAGCGCAGTACCAATCCAAATACCTAGTGGACCAATCAAAACGATCGCGAGTGGTGCTGCAATCAAAACGATCAGCATCGGTTTTAGGAAGTTCTTCGTTACTGCAGGTGTGATGCTATCAACCCAACGTTCGATGTAAGACAGCGCCCAAGTCATCACCAACACAGGAATAACGGTGTAAGTGTATTTCACCGAAGTGATTGGAATGCTGAAGAAGTCAACGTGCTTGCCATCAGCCGCTTGTGCCATCAACTCCATGAAGTTCGGGTGAATCAACACGCCTGCAATCGCGATGGAGAGTGACATGTTGGTTTTGAATTTAATTGAAGCAGACGCGGCAACCATAACAGGTAGAAAGAAGAACGCACCGTCGCCAATCGCATTGAGGATGATCAGTGTTGAAGAATCATCATCAAGCAAGCCTGTCATCTTAAGAACCATAGCCAGCAGCTTCACCATTGAGCCGCCGATGATCGCCGGAATCAGTGGCGACATCGTGCCGACTAATGCATCAAGGATCTTAGCACCAATTACTTTTGGAGTAAGCTTGACCTTTTTCTCTGGTTCACTCGATTCTGATGAAGAAAGGTTGCACAACGCCATCACTTCTTTGTACGCATAAGAGACGTTATTACCAATGATGACCTGACATTTATCACCATTGTGAACCACACCCATCACACCTTTGATGCCCTTCAGTGCTTCTGCATCTATCTTACTTTCATCGCTTAATACAAAACGCAATCGCGTCATGCAGTGTGTTAGTGCCACTACGTTTTCTGCACCGCCCAGTTTCTCTAGTACTGAACGAGCAATGATGCCGTAATCTTTCGCCATCTTTCTCACTCCAATTATTATTCATCAACCTGTAGGGAGGTTGTTTTCTTGCTGCGAACCTTCAAATGAGAGTCAACGAAATCGAACACAACAACCAAGTTACCGGTAACATGTTACTGGTAACTATCGGTAAATAAACCGCGTATTCGAAGAACAATTTCAAAGTGGGATAATGGCTGGAATCCACTGCAAGGTGAATGAAACAGCGAAATCTAAACATGATTCACGTTCTCAAAGACGTAAATCTGATCCTATATTTCATTGATGGAAATAATGATGTTGCATATGAGCAAGAAACCATCATTCGTGAGGAATAAGTAGATAAATGTAAGGTGGGTTCAAACGAGATCTAATGAAATGTCATGCTACTAACGCGTAACATCAAAGCGGGTAGCGCAAATATAGTCAGGCACAGATGAAGCCAACTAAAACGGCTATCCAATCCCTCTTCCAGAGAAAGGATTACCTGTCGATTTTGCTCTAGATAAACCAACTTATAGGGCGCAGCAACATGTCTGCCTATTGCGAAGATCACACCAAACTTCACTTCTTGATTGAGCAGTCTGTCTGCAGTGCCAGAGTCAGTCAGTGCTTCCACAATCAATTCATTCGGGTGGATTTCCAGATCGTAATAGCTGTCAGACGAGACAATAAACCCTTCCGGCGGGACATCAAAAACCACCACATCACCTGATGCTTGCGTAACAGTTCCTTGATAGTACTTAACCTCTTCTTCGGCAGGCCCTGAGTTAATTTGGTAGACGATCAACCCAACAATGGAGAGTAATATTAACGTCACCAAGTAGAGGTGTGTTTTGGTGTAATTAGAGTTGAGGAAACGCATGAATGATAAGACATAGTTCATTTCCTCTCCCAACCCTCATCGTGAATTGGCTTGAGTGGTGCAACAAGCCAGTAAATAATCCAGCAGAACCATGACACAAACAACAATGCACAAACCCATAGAAACTTTTCAGGCCTTCCCGTTTGTCGAGAGGTGGTAATTATCATAAACGGCACGAACCAAGCAATTATGATAATTGCGGTCACTATTGCTCCAGGAATTACGCTCATCTCATTTCCTTACCGTAAACTTCTCACACTTTTAATCAAGAGGTTGCTTATCAATGAAGTTTGTAACATGTCATTTTTCAATAAATAGAGCAAGTAACATTTATAAAACGTTAATTTCGAAACAAAAAAAGCCAGAGTCATTCTCTGGCTTTACTTTAGTTGAGGTGAAGTAATTGCTAGCTTTTCGCTTCTTCCAACTTACGTAAGTTAGTCATTTGCTCCATGACTTTGTCGACTGAGAAGCTTGGGATCTCTTGTCGTGGAGGGAACTCTTTAAATGACTTCAACATCTCTGCCACTTTCTGTTGGGCAGGAACCAATAAGAACACATGCTCAAACTGCCATTTCTTATAGCCAAAGCCTTGATCGCCTTTCTCAAGTGGATCGACTTGAAGGTCAAAGATCATTGGTAAACGCAAGTTAGTCAGCTCTTTGGTCCAAACATCCCAGCCTTCGTGTTCTTGGATCTTGAAGTGCATCTTGAATCGTTTATCACGCATAGCAAGCAGCTCACCATCATCAGACCAATAGAAGAACTCATCACGCGCTGATTTGTCTGTTTTACCCGTAATGAAATCAACTTGGTTGTAGCCATCAAGGTGGTTTTTGTAAGTCTGGTCTGCCGAAGAAGACTTATATCCTTTTAACAAGTCTTGCTTGATGGTGTCATTACCAGCAATGGATAGTAGCGTTGGGAACCAGTCTTCACTCGCGAACATGTCGTTCAGCTTGGTGTTTGGCTGAATATGACCAGGCCAACGAATCATTGCGGGTACTCGGAAGCCCCCTTCCCAACCAGTGTTCTTCTCACCACGGAATGGGCTAAATGCCGCATCTGGCCACGTCGCATTCATTGGGCCATTATCCGTGGTGTAAATCACAATGGTGTTATCCGCTATCTTCAAGTCATCGAGCTTATCGAGCAAATCCCCAACCATGTTGTCGTGCTCAACCATGCCGTCTGCGTATTCGCCAAGCCCTGTTGTACGGTGCTCGGCTTTCACGTGAGTACTGATGTGCATTCGCGTTGCGTTGTACCATAAGAAGAATGGCTTATCGGCTTTGACCTGACGCTCCATGAAGTTCATCGCGGCATCAAGGGTCTCTTCATCGACCGTTTCCATACGTTTTCGCGTCAGCGGCCCTGTATCTTCGATCTTGCCATCCGCATAAGAGTGAATCACACCACGCGGGCCAAAGTTCTTACGAAACTCAGGATCTTTCGGGTAGTCTGGGTTTTCTGGTTCTTCCTCTGCATTTAGGTGGTACAGGTTCCCCATGAACTCATCAAAACCATGATTGGTTGGCAACATGTCGTCTTTGTCGCCCAAGTGGTTTTTACCGAATTGCCCCGTGGCGTAGCCCATGTCTTTTAGCGCTGTTGCCATGGTGATGTCTTGCATTTGCATGCCTTGCGCGGCACCAGGTAGACCAACTTTAGTCAAACCAGTACGAGCTGGCATCTGACCTGTGATAAATGTACTGCGTCCTGCGGTACAAGATTGTTGTGCATAGTAAGTGGTAAATAAAGCGCCCTCTTGAGCAATACGGTCAATATTTGGCGTCTCGTAACCCAACATACCTTGGTTATATGCAGAAATATTGCCGTAACCGACATCATCCCCAAAAATAACCAGCATGTTTGGTTTAGAAGCCGCATGGGCTGCAACCGATGATGTGGCGGCCACCATCGCAAGCGTTAGTGTAGATTTATTTATCTTCATAATATTATTTCTATAATGGTTCTTGGTTGAGTGAATTAATGAGTATTTTAAAATGAGGAAAAGCAATCCACTCTCACGATTCACGATTCACGATTCACGATTCACGAACAACATTATTTATATTTGGAATTAGACGATGGATATATTCAATACATCCACCGATTTAAGAGTAGATATTTAACGTTTAGCTACGGCCTCTCAACACGATAGGCTGAGATTCATCCACTTGGCTCTTAGTGACTAAGCCACCAGCACGATCTTCATTTCGTCCTTTTAATTTGATACCAGCGTCAACCACTCGTTCATACTTCACTTGATTGCCTTGCGGCATAGTCATATCGATCGTACCCGTGTATGTGCCTTCTCCAGCAACAGCTGCGTTACCAAAGGAAACTGCGAGACCTAGGATTATCAGCCTTTTCATAACTAACCTCTCTTACTCTATTGTTGAAATAGTGTCTTGCTGATAACTTGAGCGACAATGATTACTCAAGCTTCATCGATATAATGATATAGAGAAGTGAATACACACAAGGAAATATCACCTTTCCAAATTGGACAGGAAATTAAAAAAGATAATGTTAAAACCAAAAGTTATATTAACTATAACTTAACGTATAAGACTAAAAGCGTATAATTAATAAAGACAAGTAAGAGTTTACCAATCTAATATATCGTATTATTACATTGATAAAATATTTAGCGAACTAAATACCAATACATAAAGAAATGACGGTGATGAATTTCCCTTTACCCATTATCTAAGTACGCGCCTTCAGATTTTCTACCGATTTACCTACCTCTCGATAGTACTTTAGATACAAGGCCTTACCTGACTTACTCAAAAAGAAAATGTAAAACTGACTTATCATAAGCCACAAGAGCAAACCTTTTTGTTCCAAAAATAAAAACTCAAAAGTAGGCGGGAAGAAAATGGCTATTCCAAGATACATGAGGCTATAAATAGTGGCAGTATATCGAGCCCACCCAGTGCTATACAGATGAGAGGCAATGTCTCGATTCCAATAAACCCAAACTGGAAAGTATATAAGAGCTAACCAACCAAGGATGCCTTTTTCTCCTTGGGCAACCCACACAAAGAGCATTGGAGCCGATAAAAGTCCTTGAATACGTCCCCTGTAATCCGTCAATACTCGCTGGCGATAATATTTTTTGGGATCTTTAACTCTTTCAATTTCCTCAGCACTAGCAGTTGCGACACACCCACACTCACTGCAATGAGCCGCCTCTGCCGCATTTCCGAAGCCACATGCATTACATGTCCATCGATACTTTACCATCTACCTATTAAACCAAATTCGACCTTTACTGATTTCAGTTAAACACGGAACCAATAATATCCCGAAAACAGATAAGTATTATTCGAGCTACTTAACTAGAATCCTTGTTAACCAGTAGACGGATTTACAAATCATTAGACGTAAAGTTAGCTTTAAAGGTAAATGCATATGGCGTATCGCCGTTTTCACGAAGGTACTGTAGACGGGCTAAAGCCTCCTCTGCTGTTGGGATATGATTATCCTCAATCCACCAAAGCACATAAGTATCTTCTACTAAACGATGGAACCATTCACTCTTACGACGCATGAAATCACGATGATGGGTTCGGAACATAAAATTCTTCAGCGTATCCACGTTATCCCACACCGACATATTGATGATCATATTTGGGTCATCGAATAGCTTAATATTGGTGGCATCGCCGGATTCGTCTTTGAGTCGCCAAACAAAGCCTTCACACTGTTCTGCTATGCCGTTCACCAAGTCGAGATTATCGACGAAATCCTTTATCTCTGGTGCATCGAGTGGGTACTTCGCTAAAGCAATATTCAATTGAGCAAGTTTCATTTCGTCCTCCTTTGCCCTTATTACTGAGAATTACGACTCACTCAGTGATTTTAATCCCGCTTTCAAAAGCTCTACCGTTCCTTGGTTCAAATCCAAGATACAGACTGATTCTTTATCGAAGGGCATTGTGTATATACATTGGCCGGAATCATCATAAATATGACTCCCTCCCATCCCTATCAAATTTGGGTCATTCAAGGCATGAGGCCAATTGCATTGCACGACGAAAGCGCCCGCTTCTTTTGCAATAAGAGATGATCGCTCGTAGTAGCCCTGCGTTTGCTGCTCTTGCGATTGTTGACCGATGTAGCTGGGCCAAATGATCAAATTAGCTTGTTCTTGTACCTCAGATAAAAACCATTCTATGTCATCAACCTCTCGACACATGACACTCGTTATTGATGATTGCGCCAAGTTAAGCAGTTCACGTCTTTCGCTTCTTGAAAAGAACTTGGCCTCACTTTCCGTTAGCCCTACTTTATTCCATTGCGCCACGACGTCACCATTAACATCGATACATAGATAGCTGTTAAATATACGCTCGCCTTCCGTTAACGGCGCACCAATAAAAAGCGTGGTCTTGTAATCGAAAGCAAGCTTGCATAGCGCCTGAATAGCGTGACGAATAGTTTGTGGCTCCGACTCCTGTTTGATATTGCGATGGAAACCGCTAAGGCAGAGTTCAGGGAAAACCAGAGCATCTAACGCCCTCATATTCTCAACATGAGAAATGATTGTTTTTAGATTTTCTCGGACCGTCCAACCCATCCTCATCTGAACTACACCAATCTTCACTCCTAGCCACCTCCCTGACCTTTCAAATTTATAGGATTGTGCGGTTACTCGTCTCACTTCGACGTGCCAACCCTTTCAATTCAAATAACTTTTCAATACCTTTTAACACATTCAAATAAGCAATGAGTTTATAAACAAACGGATTCATTCAAAAGCGTGACATTCAACGGAGATAGAAGCTCTCTAAAAAGAATTCATCACCGAGAACGCTGCTAGCTAGGCTCAAGCAATCATGGACTCGTCTTTGCTAAGAAAACAATATAAACAACTTAGAAAGATTCAAAACGTATGGCACGAGATATGTCGTATTTTGATTTGTCGTCAAAGAGAGCTGGGAGTACTAGGCTCGCTTCTCTTTAGAAAATAAAAAGGAAAAACAAAATGCAATGCCCAAAATGCAATTCTGACTTTGAACAACTGCAAACTCCGCTAGGCGATGTTGAACGCTGCACTGAATGTAAAGGCTTATGGATTGACGCCTACGAAGTGGAAGCGATGAAGCCGTTAGCTGATGTGATTGATTCAGGTGACGAAGAAATCGGAAAAGCCTTCAATGCGATTGATCGTATCGATTGCCCTGTATGCCCAAACAATCAACTGCTTCGATTGGTCGATCCAAAACAGCCACATATCTGGTTTGAAAGCTGTCCTACGTGTAAAGGTCGCTTCTATGACGCCGGTGAATTTAAAGATCTAGCGACACTCGACCTATCTGATTTTTTCAAGAAATTTGGCTTGGTTGAGCGCGTGTAATTTATTTCTTCTTTCCATAAAAAAGGCGCTGTATTCCCAGCGCCTTGATGATTGATAGCAAACCTATACCGTAGGGATAGAGGCACGCCATGCTTGGTTTTGACTATCAGCGATAGAGCGGAAAAGCTCACGCAGCTCTTTTAGCAAACCTTCTTGGAAGCCAATGTTTTCATCGGCTCTCTGTTTGTCTGCTTGAGCACGAGTTGCTAATACCTCATCCTCTTTGCTTCGAGCTTGAGCTTTCGTCTGCTCTACATTTGCAGCTGAATTCGCCATTTGGCCAAGTCCCTGCAATACCGCGTTCTTCGATTGGTTTGCGCCCATCATCTTGTCGAACTTGCGGCCACCACTAGACAAAGTATTTGTCGTATCAGTAATGCTATCTTTTGCGAACGCATGAGCACGTCTCACTTGATCTTGTTGAGTTTTCGACAAGTTAGTATTGCCCATTAACTCTTCAACCTGATCAAAGCCTGCTTTCTGCGTCTTCAATACATTGTTGCCCGCGACTTCTGCCTTGATTTCTTTGCCCGCTTTGAAAGAACCCACGGCACCGATAATAGCAGTCACACCAGCCAATACGCCTGATACTACCGCCATCGCGATCATCGCTTTAGCAGAGTTGTTTAACTCTTCCGCTTGGCTCTTGATGCTTGCAACGTTTGCTTCAACGGCAATTTCACGTTGCAGAACCTGTTGCTCACGGCTTAGCTTAGACACTTGGTAAAGCAGAGTAATCAGAGAAAGTGATTGCGAAATGGCATCCGATGGTGACTTAACCACTTGCTCACCATTCAGTGCTTTTTCGGTGGTTTGCATTAATAGATTTACGGTTGGAGCCAACGCGCTCATCAGCTTTTCTACCACACGAGCTTGATCGCCAATCGCAGGGGCTTTTGGCCCATCCAATTGGTAGTTCTTCGCACCCGTTACTGCACGATCATTGTTACCACGGACAGCAGCAGCTTCGGCTTTCGTCTCAGACATTTTCTCGGCCTGAGTTGTTTTGCCTAGTTCACCCAAACCGTAAAGGTCAGCGCGTCCAGTATTACTAATTTTATCTAACATGGTTGCTCCTTAAACCGTCGCTGGACGACTCATTACCGCTTGCATCGTTTCGCCTTTCGCCTGAATCATCTGCATGATGACACTCATTAGCTCTTGGAAATCTTCCATCAGCTTGGCGATTTCTTCTTTAAGTTTGTCGATCACCGCTTGGCTAAGCGTCATCTTCGCCCTTAAATCTGTAATGTCAGCTTGGATTTCAGTTACATGCGCATTGTTTGCAGCATGAACGCTGTCCGTGGTCCCCTTGCCTACGTTAACAGTAAGGTCGACGGTCTCAGCACCGTAACGGATTGCCTTCGCGGTGGTTGTCGCCGCTTTAGAACCCATATCGGCAATTTTCGCCATGTTTGTCGCCGCTTTGGTTGCGATATCAGTGACTTTTTGCGCAATTGAACTTGCACTTTTCGCCGCTAACTTCGCAATACCACTCGCAGCTGCACCACCAAATGTAACTACAGCGCCAATGACGGCAGTCGCAATCTCTAACGCCATGACGACTTTGTTAAGTATATCGACGTTAATTCCGGCCTCTTTCATCGCCTCTTGAACAGCAGGCTCTTGCAGAGTCATATTGATTGCGCCCATCACGCCGCCTGCGATCATTAATGCGCCAGCTGCCGCACCAACACCCGTCGCCACCATGATTGCACCAACGACAATAGAAACCACAGCGCTAACCCAACCGAAGATCTTGGAAGCTAAGCCCGATTTTTGTGCTTCTTTCGCTGCCGCTTCAGACTCTTTGATCTTCTCTAGGTTTTCTGCCATTTCTTGTTCGTGCTTCGCTTTCGCTACCTTCACTTCCTGAATTTTGAGCTCGTTTTGAGCGCTTTTCAGTTTGTCTGTGATAGCAGCCAGTTCAACTTCAAAATCATCTGCATAACCTGAGATGATTTTCACTGCTAGCGAGCCCGTACTGTCGGCAACCGCGTGTAAAACCTTGGCAATTGAGTCTACGATTTTTTGTAGCTGCTCCATGGCTTTAAGCGTAAGGTCATTCACCTTATCGCTGACTGCGGCATTTGGTGCATCAAGCTGAACTTTTACCTTACCGGTGTTCAATGCTTCAGCATCTTTACCTTTTACGTTTTCAACGGTTACTGACGGCGATGCATGAGCAGCGGTCTTGTTAACCTTGTTTAACGTAGTTTGGTCAGAATCAGGCGTGTATACCTGACTCTGAATGCGGTCAAGTGCAATAGAATTCATATTCTAGTTACTCCTTTTGTTTCTCACCGCTTCTAACATGATGCCTGCTCGTTGATGCAAGTCTGCATACTCTGATTTCCCAGCAGACATCTCCTTCGCGCTGTAAAACCCACTCTCTGCTTCCGTCAATTGCTCAAGCTTGAGGTGACATTCTGCAGAGTGGAAAGGTGGGCGTGGATCATTTACGTCCACAAGCGCAGCGTAGCTGTAGGCGTCAAGCGCCTGCAGGTACTCACCCAGTTCCTGACGAGCCGCGCCCAAACCAATGAAAAATCGCGCTTGATAGTGATCAAGCATGCTAAGCAGCTGAAATACCTTAGCGGCCTGCTCTATTTTGCCTGACTGGAAAAAGTTGTATCCAACCGCATAAATGTGCTCGATGGTGTCTACTGATACATCGTGCAGCATTTTTAGCGTGCCCCCCTCTTCCAAAAATGAAAGGAGTTCCTCTGCTTGCATTTGAGATGGGTCAGTTGGCGCGTTTTGTGTAGTCATGGTTATTTATCCTTAAAGGGCTCGTAGGATTTCTTGTAAAATACTGTGGTACTTCTGAACAAATTTGTTCATCGCTTCAACGGTTGCGTTGTACTGAGAACTGGTGTCGTTTAACTCGGTCGTTTTAATCTGCACTTCATCGTTGAGCACTTTAGATTCTGCGGTGACAGAACTGGAGAAATTAGACAGCTTGTCCCCTTTGAAAGAGTCGCTTCCAACTTCCATTCCCTGTTTTACTAAAAAGTCTTTATGGTTGGTGATGTTGTTGTCTTTTAAGTATTTGTATTCAGGAGAAGCCTTAAACGCCGCGTCATTGTCGTAGCCAAAATCGCTGGCTTTAAAGTTGTTCGCTGAATCACCCGGCTTGTAAGTGCCATCAACACTTTGGGTCGAGTGTATTTTTGACTGAACGACACTAAACACTTTCAATTGGATCGTTAGATCTTCGAGTTGTTCTTTTTGCTCGTTACGCTTTTCAAGGCGGTCGACTCGGCGCTCGTTTAGAGCAAACAAGACGCGTTCATCAAAGCGGTCACCGATACTAGATTCAATCACCGACAGTAGGTCACGAGCGGTCAATGCGTGCTCGGCATTCACTTCTTTACTGCTCACTTCCTCTGGTGTGATTTTGCCCAAACGATCATTGAGCTTTTCTAGGTTCTCCATCATTTTTTGATGACGTGCAATGAAATCCGTCCCGATGTCTTGGCCTGCGACTATTTTGTCGAAAAGAAGTCGGATATCTTGTGCGGTGTTTTGTTTAATCCGCTCAAGTTGCTCCGGTGTTGTTTGAGTGACCTGGACATCGAGCAAGCCGTTATAGAACGCATCGATCTGAGTGTTGATAAGCGCAATGGCTATATTGGAGAACAAACTCGATAAGGTGATCGCACTAGGATCCGATTTTATTCTCGCGATTTCGGCATTAAGGATAGTTTGAAGTTGAGCAACACCACCTGCGCCGTAAGCATTTTCAAACTGTCCTTTTACTTGTGTCGCTAAGCCATTTAGCGCATCGGTAAGTTCCTGCTTAGACATGCCTGGAATCCAAGCAATCTTGTTCGCCAAGGCCTGTGCATCATCGGTGCTGATGGTGATCCCAATGCTATTGAAAGAGGCAACAAGTTGAGCGGTAACAGCAGCTCTAAAGCTTTCTTCTGTTAAGAAGTAGTCTGAATTCTTAAGCTCATTAAGGTTGACCGAACCAAGATTACCAAAGGCATTTCGCAAGAACGGAATAGCACTCTCGCGAACCTCACTGGCACTCATCTGCACTGCCAGTGCATTTACAAACGAGCTAATCTCTGCCGTTGCTGCTTTAAGGGCGCTCGTATCTAAAGCTTCAATTTGCAGTGCTTGGTTACTCTGGCTTCCCAAACGGAAATTAGCGACAAAATCGGTCGGAAGCGAGCTGTCGACCTTGTCTTTTAGCTGTGTGCTAAACCAAGATTGGAATTGATGTGCGAGCGTAGTATTAACGCTCGTCTCCACTTCTTTAGGTGCGATCTGACCATTCAACGCTTGGTGTTGCAGTGACTGCATCCAATGCGCAGCGGTCTCAGCGGCAGCAGTCCCAGTAAAGGCATCTTGCTTCTTTAACAAGGCGCCCAATGAATCTGCATAAAGATCCAAATTTTCTTGTTCCGTACGCCCAACGACCATGGGGAATTGGCGAATCAATGACTCTAATTGATTCGGGTCGATATGGGCATCGCTTAAAATGGGAGAAAGGGTCTTAACCAAACTCTGCTGGAATGCGATCTGAGAATCACGATTGGCTGTTGTCTTGAGAACTCCGGTGATGGAGTTCATGGTTGTCATATCCGTCATGTAAAAACCTCTAGATCACCATGCCACGCATCGTGGTCGGTCGCTTGCGCCTAGTGCCTTTGGTGCTCGTGGCTTGTGGCTGATGCTGTTGTTGTCTGCGGCGTTGTACTTCTTCAAGCAGCTCATGCTCTGCTTGTTTCATCAATTGAGGCGAAGCATTTAACCCATCGAGCAGAATGTTGCCTGCTACCGGACCAACGCCTAATCCTTCGAGTAGTTCATTGAATACGTCAGTCCTGTCTTTTGCATTGCGAATAGCAAGTTCTGAGTTTTCAATGGTTTCTGTAAAGGGTTGCTTCATCTTGGGTCCTATCTTAAAGCGAAGCATCTCTAGGATGCTGTCAGTAACAGTCGAGAGTTTTTACTTTTTTCTCTTTTTAAGTGGGCGGTAATCACTGAGGCGCAAGAAGTACCAATCTTCTTGTTCATCATGGCTCGCGCCGCAGGCTCGTAAGTAGAATTGTGCTAACCGCTGGCTGCTCATGTTGCTACCTCGCAATACATCAACATTGCCACGAATAGCCCAGTCAAGCGGGTACAAGCGGATGGCATGTTCTGCGAGCATAAATAGCGCGGAGAAAGGGTTGCTTAGACCTTGGTTCGGGCTGATTCTTCGCAGTAATACGATGATGATTTCGCCCTCTTCGACACGAAAGACTAGCTCCATCCCATCACATTCATAACGATGACCAAGTAAGATGGTACTTTTCTGCCAAAAGTAGGGCGTCACTTCGATGCCTGACGCCACTAGAGACTGAGTGAGAAGGCATTTCATCACATACCTACCCTGCCAAGCGGTTGAATATTGATTTGTTGCGTCAGCTCTTGGAACGACAACACCGGCAACTCGTAGTATTCAGATTCAATCAGTTTGCGTACGTAACGACGCACGTCCATGGACACCACCAGCACAGGCTTATTTGGCATGCGGCTTAAATCACCAATGGTTTGCTTAACGTCGCTGACAAATTGCTGAGTGACAGAAGGGTCAAGCGCCAAGTAACTGCCCGCAGAAGTCTGACGAATGCCGTTACGGATCGTATCCTCCAAACTCTGATCCAACAGATAGGCTGGCAGCATGTTTTGACCGCTGGCGTACTTGTAACAGATATAGCGTTTCAAGCTTGAACGGATATATTCTGTCAGCTGTACCACGTCTTTCTCTTTCTGGCCCCACTCCACCATGGCTTCTAAAATCACTCGTAAATTACGAATAGAAATGTCTTCAGAAACCAAACGCTGCAGGATTTCCGTCATCTTTTGCAGAGGCACAATACGTTGCGCTTCTTTCACCAGTTCGGAATAGCTGCCTTCCATTTGCTCAAGCAGATAGCGGGTCTCTTGAATACCGATGAAGTCTTGCGCGTACTCTTTCAAAACGTGAGACAAGTGATAAGTCAGAATGCGATCGGGGGTCAGAAAGCCCACATGACTGTTTTGCAGTTTTTCGTGATGACTTTGATCGACCCAAATGCTCGTAATGCCCGGCAGAAAGTCGTCGTCTTTTTCGTAAGGTACGCCCAGCAAATCAATCTGTTCATTACCTTCGGTCACCAGCAGTTTTTCGCTTTCAATTCGCCCGCGAGCTACTGGTACTTCTTGCAATTGAATCAAGTACTCGCCGTTACTCATTCCTTCGTTGAAGCGTAAGTGAATACCGGGGAACGGCACACCGAGATCGAGGTAAAGCGCGCGTCTGACTCGTGCAAGCTCATCGTTCAGAGCCACGGCTTCTAAACTCTCTTGTAAACGAGAATCCAAGTCGATGAGCAGCGGTACTGTCATCGCAAACTCTTCTTGCTCACCCAGCTTGCCTTTGCTATTGCGAGATGGCGCCGGTTTATTAGGCTTAGCCGCTGGCGAACCAGCACCTTGGGCGACAAAACTAGGTAAATCAGAACTGTCGGATTCGCGTTGTTTTTTCTGTTGGTAGAACAAGAAGAAGCCACCACCGCCAACAATCGCGGCAAGAATCAGGAAGGTAACCTTCGGGAAGCCAGGAATAAGAGCAAACAAGATAAGCAGAACGCCACCAACTAACAAAGCTCTTGGCTGAGCAGTCACCTGACCACCAATATCTGAGCCTAAGTCAGAAGAGTCCTCGTTTGAGACACGAGTAACGATGATGCCGGCCGTGATAGCGATAAATAGTGCTGGGATCTGCGAAACCAGACCATCACCGACGGTTAGGATTGCGAACAGCTCAAGTGCCTCAGAGGCAGACATGCCCTTTTGAGTCACACCGATGGTGACACCACCGAGAATGTTTACCACGATGATAATCAGGCCCGCGATTGAGTCGCCTTTCACGAACTTCATCGCACCATCCATCGAGCCATACATTTGGCTTTCTTTTTCGATCAATGAGCGGCGGTGACGCGCCTCATGAACATCAATAACCCCAGCACGCATATCGCCGTCGATACTCATCTGCTTACCCGGCATCGCATCAAGGGAGAATCGAGCGCTGACTTCCGCAACCCTTTCAGAACCTTTGGTGATCACCATAAATTGAACAATGGTGATGATCAGGAAAACAACAATACCCACCACCAAGTTACCGCCGACCACGAAGTTACCAAAGGTATATACGATCTGGCCTGCATCGCCTTGCAGCAAGATAAGTCGCGTTGTCGTAATAGAAAGCGACAAGCGAAACAAGGTGGTGATCAAAAGCACGGCTGGGAATGCAGAGAATTCCAGCGGTGTCGTGATGTAGATAGCCAACATCAATAAGACGACCGCAATACTCATGTTGGTACCGATCAAAACGTCCACGAGTGCCGTAGGTAAAGGCAAAATCATCATAAAGACGATCGCAAGTAACATCACGGCAAGCATGATGTCTTTACGCTGTCCGACTTTGTTTAGAATATCGATCAACTTATTCATTTGATTCACTATTTAGAGATTGTAGATAACGTCGATGCGCGCGGCGGGCACCGTCAACATCCTGTTGTTTCCAGCGAGCTTGGCTTAGGCAAAACCACAAGCCCGCTTTATTTGAATGTTCAGTTTTCAATAAGCTTTCGCACAACTCGATTGAACGTGTGTATCGACCCGAATTCAGGCATGCCACTGCTAATGTTTGGCGAGCTTCTTGATGCTGAGGTTCGATTTCCAGCAGTGCATCAAGCAAGGTAATCGCTTGTTCCGGCTTTTGATATTGAACTTGGAGTGCAGCGTGGATAAGCAACAGCTCCACGTCTTTCGTTTGCAACATGGGGCTTAAACCTGAATCAGTAGATTCAACGCCATGGTGAGATAACGTTGGTCTAATTGGGTACTTTGCAGTGTTTCCAGTGCCTGATTGAGCGCGTGCGAACCATTTTTCTGCGCCAATTCCTGAAGCCGCTGCTGAGTGGTATCAAACTGTTGACGGTATTTGTCTGGGCGAAGTAGCTCCGAATGCGTCAACTTTGGCTTGGCAAGCGACATCAAGTACTGCTCAGAGGGGCGAAGCTCGTACAGTTTCTCTAGGTGAGTCGCGATGGCTTGACCATCAGGCAACAGCTGAAAACGCTGTGGGAAGTCGTTTTCAACTTGCTCAAGCGAAACGTGAGTAAAGCCTTCAATACCAACGTTTAATGTACTAATGCGACTCATGAATCCGCCACATCTTTATGTAAACGAGCCAGTAGAGCGAACGCTTGTTCGATGGTTGGCAAGGTCACTTCATCCCCTTCAATTTGTGCAGAGAAGACCAGTGTCTGTTCATCCAGCAACCCAGTCTTAATGAGGAATGGCCAACCTTGACCTGCATGGCAAAAACTCAACGCCTTTTTAATCGGCTCATTCGACTGGTGCCAAGGCAACGGTTTCGCCAGCATGAGAAACAGGCAGTCTTGATGCTTCTCGATATGCAGAGTCCCGCTTTGTTCGAAGCTCAGTTGAACACGTCCTGCTGACGAGAAGTCCACCGCTTCAAGCCCCATTCCTCGGCAAAAATCATCCACTGACGCATCAATCCAGTTCATCGTCCCACATTTCCTCTTCTTCTAAATCAATCGCTTCATCAAGCGCCTTTTGCACAGCTTGTATTAGGTTTTGTCGCTGTTCTTCGTCGTTAAATACATCAATTGGAATATGGCGAATCAGTTTGTGCAGTTCCCTAAAAAAGCTAATTTTTCGCTCCGTGGATGCCAACTCCATGGCGTTCACTAGGTTCCATATCTCGGCACTTCCAACCCAACGCTGTTCAACCAAAGCGATGACATCTGACATCAAATCAGTAACTTGATAAGCCATAGTTTGCCTGCTGAGGTTTGAACATCTGGTAGAGGTTACTAACTTGGTCTTGAAGCGTATTCAACGTCTTAAGTTTTTGCATATCGGACATCAGAAGCTGAAGCTTAACGGAGTCAATATTGCTACCTTGCACGCTCAAATCTGCGCTCATGCCCTGCAACATAAAATCGACCGCCGTGGAGACCTCTTTTGCACCAAAACGCTCTACCACATCCTTGTATGCTGAACCTAAACCTTGGTAGCTGTGTACCGTGTCGCGATAGAAACCACGCAATTGGTGCAAACTGCTAAAGCCTTGCTCTTGGCTGTATTCATCCGCGAAGCTTGAAACACGAATTTCAGTATCAATCTGAGCCCAAGAGTCCGGGTTCTGCTCAAAGGTCAGAATGGCTTGGTCTATCAGCGCCAATAAGTTCTTACTTTCTGGATTGGCGCCAAGGAACTTTTTCACTGCTTGCAGCGCGAGGTACTGATGGCTCTTCTCTTCAGAGAATCCGTTGAGGTACGCCTGTAACTGAGCAATCGTTGATAAGTTGCCGCTTGCCATTTTGGTAGCAAGGTCTTTGATCTTTTGGTTCTTCTCAAGATCAGGCACTTTTCTTAGGTAATCAGAAACCAGCTCATGCGCTTCATTCACGCGAATGCTGCCGTCTTTCACTTTGCGTTTCGTGAGGTCTTTTTCTGCTTTTTCTGAACCTAACGCCGTCAGCTCTTCCATCGCATCAAACAACGACTGAGTTGCATTGTGTACGCGGACAGTTTCACCTCGATAATTACCATTGACCGAGGCTCCCGTGCGGGAAGACTCAAGGTTACTTCGAATTGGCGCGTCAAATTTGTTGCCCGTTAAAATTTGGCGATTGATAGTGCTCATTGATTTGCACTCCTTCCTACAATATGAGCGAATTATAGGAATTGCATTTTTAATCGGCTGTCAAAATCAGACGTGTTTTTTTAGGGCGTTTTAAGTTTTCTAAAAACTCCCGACCAATAGTCACTATAAATACGGCGCCATCCTTTCTATTCTCCCAGCATCAGTTATTGCGCATGTTTTCTTAAATTGAACGACTTCTCATACATCACCGAAACTCAACAATCGGCCATCAAGCAAACGCGTTTGATCCAAATCCGCGGTCGCGTGACTCAAGTGACTGGCACCATCATCAAAGCCGTTGTGCCTGGTGTTCGTGTCGGCGAGCTTTGTGAGCTACGTAACCCCGATCAAACCTTGTCGCTGCTTGCGGAAGTGGTGGGTTTTCAGCAGCACCATGCGTTGCTTACCCCACTTGGCAACATGTTTGGTATTTCCTCCAATACCGAAGTGAGCCCGCTTGGAAAAATGCACGAAGTCGGCGTTGGTGATCATCTGTTAGGGAAGATTCTCGATGGCCTGGGCCGCCCATTCGATGGCTCTCAAAGCACTGAACCGAGCGCTTGGTATCCGGTTTATCGTGATGCGCCGCCACCAATGCAGAGAAAGCTGATTGAAAAGCCGATTTCGATGGGCGTGCGTTCCATCGACGGATTGCTCACCTGTGGTGAAGGACAAAGGATGGGCATTTTTGCTGCGGCTGGCGGAGGTAAAAGTACCCTACTCGCCAAGCTCATTCGCTCTGCCGATGTCGATGTAACCGTGCTTGCCCTCATCGGTGAAAGGGGCCGTGAAGTAAGAGAATTTATCGAACACGACCTTGGGGAGGAAGGCATGGCAAGGTCAGTATTGGTTGTCGCAACCTCAGACCGACCAGCAATGGAACGTGCCAAAGCGGCGTTCGTCGCGACCTCCATCGCGGAGTACTTCCGCGACCAAGGTAAGCGTGTCCTGCTGCTGATGGATTCGGTGACGCGTTTTGCCCGAGCTCAGCGTGAAATCGGCTTGGCAGCTGGCGAACCACCAACACGACGAGGCTATCCGCCTTCAGTTTTTGCCGCACTACCAAAACTGATGGAACGTGCAGGTCAATCAGACAAAGGCTCCATCACCGCGCTGTATACCGTGCTTGTGGAAGGTGACGATATGACAGAACCGGTTGCCGATGAGACGCGTTCGATACTCGATGGTCACATCATTCTCTCTCGCAAACTGGCGGCGATGAACCACTATCCAGCCATTGATGTGCTTCGCTCGGCTAGCCGTGTGATGAACCAAATCGTCGATAAAACTCATCAAGCGTCCGCGGCTCACATGCGTGAAATGCTGGCCAAATATGAAGAAGTCGAACTGCTGATCAAAATTGGTGAGTACCAACACGGCGCCGACAGTCGCGCGGATATGGCCATCGCACAGGGGGATGATATCCGAGCATTCTTACGCCAAGGCACGCACGAGCCAAGTGAACTCGAAGAAACCGTCACGCAGCTGCGCGAGCTTGCAGGCTTATGATCGAGCAATTGCTAGAGATAAAAAAAATTCGTGCAGACCGTGCCGATCGCGCGGTTCAGCAACAAGAGTATCGAGTCAATAACGCGCGAGCCTCACTCCGAAAGGCGGGACAGTCTGTCGTTGATTATCGTCAATGGCGCGAAGAGGAAGAAGAGCGGCGCTTTGCAAAAGCCAAACAGAAAACTGTCGTTCTAAAAGAACTTGAAATATTGCGACAAGAAATCGCGCTGTTAAGGGAAAGAGAAGCCGATTTAAAACAACGAGCTGCAGAAGAAAAAAAGGCATTGGAACAAGAGAACCAGCGACTCAAGGAAAGAAAGCAAGAAGCTCTGGCCGCTCATAAAACCAAAGAAAAATTCATTCAATTAAACGAACAAGAAATCGCTGAGCAAGCACGCCAAGTGCAGTATCAAGAAGAGCTCGAACAAGAAGAGTTTCGCAGCGTTGTTGTTTCATAGAAGGTAAAGATGCGAGTCAAAAACGATCATCCAAACACAACTGAACGTCCGCAACAGGTTCAACAGAGGCCAGTCAACCAAATCTCAGAAGAGCTCGAATCTCGCTTTAATAATGCACTTAAGCCAACGCAAGCAGAGAGCGAACATGAGTCAGAGACCTCTCGCTTATTCGCTGCTGTATTGAACGCAGATAAGCTCGATGGCATGAAGCACAAAGGCAAGGTCAGCAGTGCTATTCCTGAGGCGGGGAAAGAGCAGATCGAGGGTGGCCAAGAGCACCCTGAGAACTTGAAAGATCAACCTACTAATGAGAAGTCAGACGCTGGTTTGCACCCAGAAAAGCCAAGTCACGATCTCTCAGAAAGAGAAACCGTACAGGTATTGGACAACAAAGATAAAAACGAAGAGAGCCATAGCGAGGCTTCAGAGCGCCCTACGAAAGAGCCACATTCAGATACTGCCAAACCCGTTAAACCACACCCTCTAATCGAGCAGTCGATAAGAGGTAAAGAAACGGATAAACCACAACAGTTGACTTCTAACTCTGCGGCAGAAAAAGACTCGAACAATAAGCAAGTCAGCTCGGTAAGCACGGCACCATTAGATAATGGTTCGTCTCGTGATCCTAAAATACCGATGACCAGCTTGCCTAACGCTCTAAAGGATCAGGTATTACCGATTCAGACTGACCAAGCCAATCTGCGGAACAAAGCTGAGCCATCAACCGTGCAGAGTGTGCTGCAAGGTCAACTGCATAAATTGGATGCAGCGGCTCACAAACTCGACCCAACCACAAAAGACGCTACTGCTATTGTGGACTCGAAAATTGTCGACTCGAAAGCCGCATTGTCCGCACTTGAAGAGAAGGTTAAAGCAGTGAAGCACATCGAACAGCGTCATCTAAGTTCAGAGTCGGACGCTAAGCTTCACCCGACGGGCAACCTAAGCCAATCAACAGCGCAAGGCGACATCATCCTTAAAAACGTAGAGACACACGCGCCCCAGAGCAGAACTCAAAACGTAAATGAATTGATTAATAAGTTAGTCGACAAGATCTACGTGTCTCTTCCTTCAGCAAACGAAAAAGAAGTTCGTCTGCTTCTTAATGAAGGTCAATTAAAAGGCGGCGAGATCTCCATCAAGCAGGACAGTTCTGGCTACAGCGTGCTGATTAAGCAAGAGCACGCTCTTTCGCTGATCAACCAAACGGCTAAGCAAGAGTTGACCGAGCGTCTGCAACGTTTAGGCATCGACCAACCGATTCGGATCGCCGTCAGCGAACAGATGAACCAACAACAAGACCAACAACGCTCACGACAACAACGCAGCATTTACGATGAATGGAAGCCTGAGGACGAATGATGATATTAGATTTCCCAAAGGTCGAACCTTCAAGCATCGCGCTGAGCAATCAACTGTGCGCAAAACAGTGCCACTTTCAAGATAGTCAGAGCAATAGCTTATCGGCCACGCTTGGCCAAAAACCGGAGTTTTCTGGCTATCGTTTAACGCTACTCATTGGTGGGCAAACCATTCAAATCGATTTCAGCGGTGCGCAATTACAGCAATGGCTACATGGCATTCTTGACTCGACGGCATTTGAATCACTGCCAAACTCATTGCAATTGGCGCTGCTCAGTAGCCAAATTGAGCCCTACACCGACGTGATTAAGCGCTTATTTGGACAACTTCCGGTATTGAGCAAGTTGCAAGTTCATGAGCAGCCTACACCAGAAGAAAACGTGTTGATGCTCACCATCAATCGCGATGATGTCTCTCTTAGCCTGTGGGTCCATGAAGGTCGAGATGTGTTGATTGACACTCTGCCACAAGCGACCTCTTACCTGAGCCAAAACATCGCACTGCCCTTCTGGTTGAGCTTTGGAAAAACGCGTTTGGCGCTCAGTCAATTTGAGCAACTGACACTGGGCGATGTGGTGTTTTTCGATGATTGCTACATCGCGCAACACCAAGTGCTGCTTCAGGTCTCGAATCAGAACCTTTGGCGATGCCAACTCGACAATACGACACTCCATATCCAAAAAAAAGAAACCAATATGAACGATATCAACAGCTCTGAAGCACTGACCGACCACCAGCAATTGGCAATTGAACTGACTTTCGATGTTGGTCAGCAAACCATTACTTTAGAACAACTTAACGCACTGCAACCAGGGTTTACCTTTGAGCTTAACCAACCAATTTCTAACCCAGTCACCATGCGAGCAAACGGAAAAATCATTGGGGAATGCGAGCTTGTGAACATCAATGAACGCTTGGGTGTGCGCGTGCTCGAGCTGTTTGGCGGCAGTCAGGAGCCAGCATGATCCAGTTACCTGATGAACTGAACCTCATCGTCACACTTGCCCTTCTTGCTCTGGTTCCTTTCATTGCAATGATGGCGACCTCCTTCGTTAAACTGGCCGTGGTTTTCTCTCTGCTAAGAAATGCACTAGGTGTACAACAGATTCCACCCAATATGGCCTTGTACGGATTGGCGATCATTCTGTCGATCTTCATCATGGCGCCAGTAGGGTTTGAAACCTATGACTACGTGACCCAGCACGAAATCTCACTTGAAGATTCAGAGAGCATCGAAGGTTTAATCGAAAGTGGATTGCAGCCGTATCGTGAGTTTTTAAAAAAGCACATCCGTGAAACTGAATCGGTCTTTTTTACCGATGCAGCAAGAACCTTGTGGCCACAAAAGTACGTCGACCGTTTAGAGTCAGACAGCTTATTGTTGTTGCTCCCCGCTTTTACCGTGAGTGAGCTCACTAGAGCGTTTGAGATTGGCTTCTTGTTGTACCTGCCATTCATCGCTATCGATCTGATCGTATCCAACATCTTGCTGGCAATGGGCATGATGATGGTCTCGCCAATGACCATCTCACTGCCATTCAAGTTGTTGCTCTTTGTGTTGCTAGACGGTTGGACCAAGTTGACCCATGGCCTAGTGCTCAGTTACGGATAATGAGGAGAGAAGCATGAATCCGGCTGAAATCATCCACTTCACCACTCAGGCTCTAACGCTTGTTCTGTTCTTGTCGCTGCCACCGATTTTGGTTGCGGCACTTGTCGGTACCTTGGTCTCTCTCGTCCAAGCGCTAACACAAGTACAAGAACAGACGTTAGGCTTTGTCGTCAAACTGATCGCCGTCATCATTACCCTATTTGTTACCACACAATGGCTGGGCGCCGAGCTGCATTCATTTGCCACGTTGACCTTGGATAAAATTCCGCAAATACGATGAGTTACGATGATTTGCACCAAGCCCTGTTCCTATACAGCTTGACGCTCCCTAGGTTAATGGCTTGCTTTATATTTTTGCCGATCTTAAACAAACAAACGCTGGGTGGCACCTTGGTAAGAAATGGTGTTTTGTGTTCGCTTGCGCTGTTTATCTTCCCAATGATTAACCAACAAGACCTGCCCGCAGAAACGGACGGGATTTGGTTGATGGTCATCTTAGGCAAAGAGGTACTATTGGGTATGCTGATTGGCTTTGTTGCAGCAATCCCTTTTTGGGCTATTGAGGCGGCAGGGTTTCTAGTGGATAACCAACGTGGTGCTGCGATGGCAAGTATGTTTAACCCCACTCTCGGCTCCCAGTCAACGCCAACGGCTGTGCTATTGACTCAAACACTGATCACCTTGTTCTTCTCTGGTGGTGGCTTTATCGCTTTTATTTATGCGCTGTTTAACAGCTATGCGTCGTGGCCTGTCATCAGCTTTTTCCCAACGGTAACCGAGGAATGGGTGCATTTTTTCTACGCTCAGTTCGAGCAATTAATGTGGCTCGGCGTTTTGATGTCTGCGCCTTTGGTTCTAGCCATGTTTCTTGCCGAGTTTGGACTCGCATTGATTAGCCGATTCGCCCCACAGCTGAACGTATTCTCTTTAGCCATGCCGATCAAAAGTGCCATTGCCAGCGTGCTATTGATTGTTTATTTGGCATTGATGATGAACCACTTTCAAGCCCTTTTCTCTGAAATCGTACTGTTCAGAGAACAGCTCAATATCATTTGGTAATAACAAACAGGAAGAGCAATGAGCGGAGAAAAAACCGAACTCCCCACCCCTAAGAAGCTTCGGGATGCCCGACAAAAAGGGCAAGTCGCCAAAAGCCAGGAAGTCGTTTCATCGGCGTTAATCCTAGCCTTGATTGCCGTCTTATTTGCCTTTGCCGATTACTATATGTCGCATATCTCGGCCCTACTTTTGCTGCCGAGTGAGTTGGCTTATCAAGGGTTTCAGGATGCGTTACTTGACGTTGCTATCGCCATTGCCAAAGAAATGGTTTACCTGCTGGCGCCGATCCTGATAGTGGCAGCTTTGATTGCCATCATGTCGAACATGGGGCAATTCGGCTTGCTGTTTAGTGGTGAATCCGTCAAGCCAGATATCAAAAAGATCAACCCCGTAGAAGGGGCGAAACGAATTTTTTCGCTAAAAAGCATCATTGAGTTTATTAAGTCGATTCTTAAAGTCTCGCTCCTTTCCTGCATCATTTGGGTGACACTGAAAGGCAACTTAAACACACTACTGCAAATCCCGACGTGCGGATTAGAATGTGTGCCAACCATCGCTGGTGTGTTGATCAAACAATTGATGGTCATTTCTGCGTTCGGCTTTATCGTGATTGCCGCTGCAGATTACGCTTACCAAAAGTTCGACCACACCAAGCAACTGAAGATGACTAAAGACGAAGTCAAACGCGAATATAAAGAGATGGAAGGCAGCCCCGAAATCAAGAGTAAGCGTCGTCAGTTGCACCAAGAGCTGCAAGCCTCCAACCAAAGAGATAACGTTAAACGTTCGAATGTGTTGGTCACTAACCCAACCCACATCGCTATTGGTTTGTACTATAAAAAGGGCGAAACACCGCTGCCTGTGATTACTCTAAAAGAAACCGATGCAATGGCGAAACGTATGATCGCGATAGCCCATGAAGAAGGTATTCCTGTGATGCAAAAGGTACCGCTCGCACGTGCCCTTTATGCCGATGGTCAGTTAAACCAATACATTCCTGGCGATCTTATTGAAGCTACCGCTGAGATCCTGCGTTGGGTTGCGTCTCTTGAGCAGTCTGAGGAATAACGGGGAAACAGATTTATTTTTGTCTTTATAGGAACAAGCACTGGCAACGTTTTTTTAAGGGTTTTAACTGAACACAAAGGGAGCCGATGCTCCCTTTTGTTTTTTCTTCTTAACTACGATTTAGCCGCGAGCTTTCTTTTAAACTCAACGGATTAAATCCAACCTTCTGCCAAGTACATCAATCTTAACTGGCTTGGTGAACCAAGCTTCTCTAACGCTGACAGTTGCCCTTCATTCAGGTTCGGGCTTTTATCCAAGTACACTCGTCCGTTTTCTGCATCGAGAGGCAGTTTGTAGGTCAAGGTCTTGTTGATGTCTTGCGCCTTGCCTTGGTCAATCGCTCTGACCGCTGGCATTAACCAATCCCAATCTTCACTCAGCAGTTTTTTAAATGCCCCATTCGCCACCGATTCCGTTTGGCTCGGTGCATCTTCGACACTTAATTTAAGCATGGAGTCCACATCTGGCACCAAGTGTTCACTGGCTTCAGAGCCCAGCATTTTCTTGAGCGTTAAGCGCGCTGCTTCCATTTCCTGTGCTTCTTTCGGCGCTTGAGGAGACGTCATCGACTTGTCCTCTTTTGGGCCTAAATACGCCATCAAAGCACGTACTGACGCTGCATCTTGCATGCTAAAGGTAAAGTCTCCTTTGCTGTTAGACACTTCGATACGTGGTAGCACACCAGACATGGGATCTTGACGAAGCACCTCTTGAGCTTCGTTATTCAAACCATATGAGCCCGCTTGACCTGCCACAAAACCAGAGCCACTGATTAAACCTGATGCCGCCATACTGCCCAAAGCTTCTTTTGCAACAGGAAGTACACCCGCGGTCCCCACAGAGTTGACTCCAAAAGCACCAAGGCTGCCTGTAGCCATCCCTAATGTTGCTGTAACAGCACCTTCAGTCGACAAGGTGGCGTGTCCGTGTGCTAAGGCTTGTTGCATCGGCAAGGCAAGTCTCTGATCACGACCGGGCAGTTGCGCAATTTGATCCAATTGATGATGGTAAGCCTCTGCATCGCCATTTACCGCTGCTTTGTGCAACTCTCGACCTGTCGCCACCAGCAATCCAACGCCTGGCAAGACAAGGTTAATCGCCGCATTCACACCAGTGCCTTTGAGCTTATCTTTTGCCATCTCAAGCAACTCTGCCCCAAAGCCGTCCATTTTTCCTGGATATTGATTTTCGATGCTCACCTGTAAGCGAGGATCGTGACTGATCGAATCAAACGTACCTTTGAGGTTTTCATAAGCGCTACCGTCAATCTTAACCTCTTCCAACAAGTTCACTACTTCAAGGATCTTTCGTTCCGTTAGTGGTTCACCTCGGTACCCTGATGGGCTGACAAGGGAGAAAGCTAACAGTGCCATCTCTGGCTTTTCTTGTTTTAATAACGCCTGCTTTAAATCAAGGTGAGTCTTAATATTTTCTTGAAAGTACTTTGGGTATTTTGAGCGCAGCAAATGTTCACTCACTGCCGCAAACTTTTGCCCTTTATGGAAAGTCGACGGCTCTTTTACCTTGCCACGCTTACTGATTACTCGGTCATCTTTTTGCGCCGCAACAGAACGAAATTGGTCTAAGTTAGGAACCGGGCTTTGGCTGATTTTATTAGTTGGATTTACCATGGATGAACTCCTTAGACTCGAAGGGTCTGTACGTGATGTGGTTGTGTGTTGGGTAATGGAGTGATGTCTTGGTCTAGCATTGCAAATCGAGCCTGCCAGAGCTGAGCTTGCTCATTGAGAGCATGGAACCAAGTCGATAAGCTCGCTGCATCTAAGTGCTCTATTGGCTTCCTGCCCGCAAGAACAAGCTGTCTGCCATTTGGAGCCAGTGACAGGGTTAAGTCCCCTTCTGCAATGGCGAAATAATTAGCATGAGCCAGAAGCTCAAGGCCTTTCACCCTCAGTTCACCACTTTTTTCGAGTCCGCCAAAAGCCACGGATAGAATAAGATCATTGTTATCTGTTGCGCTAAAGTAAATAACGTAACGGTCATCAACTAATAACTGACAGCGACCTTCTTCAGGAAAGTTCAGTGGAGGTAACTCATTTATCTCACAAAACTCATTTAATAGAACTTGTAGTGTATTCATTGCAACTCCTTATTTTTACTCTCTCTAGTAAACAATGAATAGAAAGATTACGATGTCGAAATTAGCTTTTATTTTGTTGTTTTCTATTGCCTCTCGTGAACTACTGCACAAAATAATAGAAATAAATATCGGGAGAAAATTCAGGCGAAATAAATATGAAAAACCAGTGAAAGACGGCTATTTAACAATAAAGAATATCAATAGGTTGAACTTATTAGTCCAATATAAAAACATCAAAAACAGTAATGCAACGGCTTATTATTTCGGTTTCATATTTCAATGTTAATGAGTCGGTTATATATGACTTACGATGAAAAAGAGCGACTTTCGTCGCTCTCAATATGGTTTAGATTTTTACTTAATCCCGTGGAGGCTAAGCTCTGCGCTTAAAGCAAGAGGCGTAAATGCATCGTTTCTCAGCTCAGCAATCGCATACAGCATACGTCCCATACGACCGTTACCATCCGTGAAGCCATGGTAGCCAATCACGCCCGCAAACAACTGCTTTCCAAGGTCTTTATCTTCCACGGGGTTTTCTTTCAAAAAGCCCTCAATGTGCTGTTTTAGCATGCCTTCACCACCGATGCTTGATGGAAGTGCACCACCAGCCGTCGCTGGGCCTCGGTAATCTCTTTCAATATTCGGCACTGCTCGCGCATGAAGCTCTTTTAAGTTATCCATGTTCAGCAAGTCTTTATCATTAGCCGCGTATTCTTTAAGAAGCGCGGTAATATTATCAGCATCGTTTCCTTTCGAAGTCGATGCGTTGATGATCCAAGCCGCCGCGCGTTCAAGGTTGTTCGTCGTGCCCGTTTTATTGAATTTCTCTTCCGCTAGCGAATCGGCATAAACACCCGAACTCAAATCTGTGTTTGCCAAACCTTCAATATGTGCTTGTGCCGCTTTTAAGTTCTTAACCTCGGTTTCAAATACAACTTCCAAGCCTATCGCGGTATTTGGGTTGTTCTTCACGCCCATCGCACCGCCACCAAAAGCTTTAACAACTTTGCCAGCTAATGCTTTTGTTGAACCCTCACCAATTTGTGACTTCAAGTCCTGTCCTGATTTCGTATCCAATAGCGCTTCTGACATCGCGCGCTCAGCCAATTGGTTAAGTTCACCACTGTCTGACTTAATCGCCTGAGCATCAAGTCGGCTAAAGGCATTTAACACATCGGCCGGCGTTTTAAGGCTGGCATCTTTAAACAGCATTTGACCGTGCTCAACAGAAGAACTGGTTTGCAAGCGCTGAGCTTGTCCAAGTTCATTATCGAATACCGATTTCGTAATCGCTTTCGCTACTGAGTCTGTGTTGCCTTCTCTAAAAAGCTTACCCGTTGCTTCAAAGAATCGAGCGACTGCACTATTACTTGGGTTTGAACGAACAAACTGCTGAGTATCTGCATCGACCTTATATTCCTTGCCACCAACATTGAGTTTGCCTTCATTCAGAATCTCATTTCGCGCTTGCGGCATTGCGGCTTGTAGCGCACTTACGTTTCCAAAACTAATCATCATTTATACCCTTAGTGTGGCAAATTGAGCCGCATCTATTGTCTGTGTTTGTTCTTGCGTCGCTGGCTCTTGAGCCGTTGCTGACTGTTTTAGCCAGTCCACAAGCTGAACAATCGACGCTTCAAAATATGTCTCAGTTAACATCGTTTGATGAATGTGAATAAAACCGATGTAGCCAGCATCTTCATCCCAACAGACGTAGGGCTCATCTTTTGTTAATGCTGCCTTCATGTGTTTAAAATAAACATCGGGATGTGGTTTCTCACCGGAAATTAAGCCAATAAGCGTCAGCTTCTCTTCATTTGTTCGAAGTGTAATCGCCACTTCGTTATCAATAATTAAGCGACAACAGCCTTCTTCATCAAATTCCAGCGTTTCTATTTGGCAACGCTTTGCAAAGTCGTTTAGAAGGGTCGATATAAATCCGTTGACCATCTGGTTTACATTCCTATTTTTGTATTTACATCTCTGCGGTTTAGATAAGAGCAGAGTATTGGCTGATGGAGTGATTATGCTGAATTCGGATGGGGGAATATGCTAGATATGGTCGGCTTTTTTTCATTTTAAGCCGTTTAGAACAAGGCATATGATGACGTAAAAAAAGCCCAGCATGGCTGGACTTACGGAGTGCAAAAATAAACGCGTTAAGGCTGCATCTGCTGGCGTTCGCTCAATTGCTTGGTGATGGCATGCTTGAGTGCTTGTAGCTGCCCGTCGATGCTCGCATCAATAATACCGACCTCGGTCTCCAATATGCAGCCGCCGTTTTTTAAACGTGCATCAGTAATAACTTCAACGTACCCCACTTCAGGGAAATCACTGAGTATGGAAGAAACCTTCTCCCGCACTTCAGTAACCTGCTCTGGATGTACATGCAGAATCACTTGCTTTTGGTTACTGACGAGCTGGAGCGCCTCTCTCACGACACTTGCTGTGGTATCCACATCATCAAAGCTGTTGATGATCTTTCTGACGGCATCGAGCACAACGCCTGTCATTTTTTGCTCGACCTGCAAATAATACTCGTTGCATCGAGCAAGTGTTGCCAGCATGGTTTCGGCGTTCTCGATCTTCGCTTGATCGATGCCGTCCTGATAACCTCGCTGCCTCTCTAGCTCATAGGCTTCGTCCGCTTTCGCAATGATGCTTTCTGCTTTTGAGTGCGCCGCCTCAACCAAATGCTGCGAATCTAAGTAACTCACATAGTCTTTTGCTTTGAGCACTTTTAAGCCCGGCGCCAATTGCAAGTTGTCGGTTTTTATTTCAACAAATGAAACCATTGAGGAATTACCTGTTTTGCGATTTTCTTGATAAGTCGGTAAGCAAGATCGCGATGCGCGTCATCCAACCAATCTGCACTGCGATCCGTGAGCGTCAGTTGACGATCGAGCTTAAATTGCCATCGTTGTACTAACTCTGATGGTGACTTTGCCAGTAAGAACGTGACCCATAAATATCCTAGCTCTCGGGCTGTCTTTTCAAAGCTTTTTTCGTCGAGGCTGGTTGGCAGTGGCTTTTGCCAACCGCTGGGCCAGTTGGAAATCATCATCGGTCCTTGTTGGATCAAAAAACGCGTTTCATCCACTCCAAAGACCTGATTAAGACATTGTTTAGGTTGCTTTAGCACCACTTGGCGCATCGCTTGGCAATGCATGATTCCGCCAATCATCAACAGCAGTCGATTTGTTGCCTCTACAGGCAGTAAAGCCAGACTGTTGTATGGATGATTAAAAGCATGGTCCGTAATTGGCGACAACGCCCAGTCTTCAATACACCACTGATTGATGGCCGCTTGGTTTCTCCAGCCTTGGAGTTTTAACAACCAAGGCTGTTTTTCCATTACCCAACTTTCGTCAATATAGCTGCAAGGGCAATAGTTAAACTGATGCTGAATTTGGGAAGCCGGCGTTTCGGAATTAACCACGTTTCACGTTCCTGCGGCACCAAGCAAACGTTGCTGCGTTAGAGCCAATGATCAGCAGTACCAAGAAAACAAGAATAGCAATCAGATGGCTTGCGGTGTCTTTGGTCACTTGAATCGACAGAATGCTTTCGAATTGATTACCTTGAGACGTCACGCGAACTTCCGAAGATGGCACCATCACCACGCTAATACGATCGTAGTTCAACCCTTCGATACTGTTGTTTACTAACAGCTTAATTTGAGGGACATAAGAGTCCAACGCCACATCCGCTGCATGCTTGATAAACACAGATGCCGATGCTGGCGTTGGGCGCTCACCAGGACGAAGATTTTGGTCTTCAAGTACCACGTGAACGCGAGCGACCAACACACCATCAATTTGTGACAATGTGGACGACAGCTCTTGCGATTTCGCGTAAATAAGTCTTGCTCGCTCAGCAAGCGGAGACGAAATCAGGTCGTCTTTCGGGAAGACTTCTTTAAGTGTTGAGAACTGCTCTCTTGGGTAGCCTTTGCGCTTAAGCGCATCAACCGCAAACGCAATTTGTGCGTTATCTACCATCAACTTGACGGTGTTGTCTTTATCCGGTTCTTTGGTGGCGACGACACCTTCAGAAAGTAAGATTGACAACATTTCGTTGCCTTCTTTCTGGCTCACACCGGTGTAAAGTTCGGTCTGACAACCCACCAAAAATAGAACCAGTAACATGCTTACTGCACGCATTGTTTTTCTTGTGATGACTGACTTCATTGTGACTACTGTGCCTTTAACAGTGTTTCTACGTTTTGCGTCGTTTTACCTACCGTCTTGGCGATCAGTTCCTCTTGAAAGGTAATTCGAGTCAACGCCCATTGCATTTGCAAAAGCTGAGCAGGATCGTCACCCACCATTTTCATACTGTCGGTTAAACTGCTTTTTGCGTTATCGATGGTATTTTTCAGTTCGCTTATGTTTTCTAACAAGCCACCTTCTAAACCATTGTTTCCTTCCGGGGCCAACATCGCTTGCTCGAAACGTTCGCTAAGCCCATCCTGAGCTTGCGCATCTTGCACTTGCTCTAGATTCGTCTGCATGACTTCGGTGTACTGCGTATTGATCATCTGCGTTCCTATGAGAGCTCTAGTTTGTGGCTGTAAGTCAGCATGTTTTTGACCATCGAGTTGATTTGTATAACAAAGCTCAACTCTTCCCGAACCATGTCTAACAATGGTTCTTGATCAGGAATGTCTTTCAACTCGGCCCAGCTATGCCAAAGTGCTTGTTCTTTTTGCGCCCCCAGAGGGAAATGCTCAGACAGCAGCACTTTTAGCTCCTCACGGTCTTTTGGGGGATCGGCCAGCAAACGTCCTGAAAAGCTGCCCAGTAACTCTTGTTCGAGTGAAGCCAGTAGTTCTGGTGACGCTTTATCGGTGCCTTTTACGCTTCTTTCCTGGCTAAGTGCATACCACAACGCCTCTTTCTGCTCGCTTGGAGAAGTAAGCGCTCCGTCAAGTGAGCGGCTAAGTGCCGTTGAGCTAAAGTTTCCGGAACTCTTGAGCGCTTCATACCACTCTTTAATTGCCGTCACTTTGGCCTCAGATTGAGAGACGATGTCCGTGCTTTTTTGCACTGGCGATGTGCTCTTGTTTGATGAATTGCTGTCTGATGCACTTTCACTCATCAAACGGTTCATCTTGTTTGCCTCGTGCAGATCAACTCTGGCTGGCTGCTGAACCTGACTGAGTACATAGTTGAGCGAGTTGTTTTCAACCTTCATTAAAGGTTCCTGATATCCTGAGAGAAGCTCGTTGCAAAGGCTTGGTTTTCTTCACTGCCTTTTGAAGCCATCGCCAGCCAAGATTCCGCTTTACTCGCTAACCCTGCTTTACCCGCCGCCAGAGCCGCTAAGCAGACTAAGTCAGGAGAGTTCACGCACATCGGTTCAAGCAGGCGATGCGCCTCTTCGTAGCGACCACGATTCATCAAACTCATAGAGCGAATCATTGCCACGACTTCTTCGGTATCCCCTTGGGATTCAAGGCAAGACGCAATTGTCTCTGCCTCTTCGTGGCGATGCATACCGGTTGCCATCAAAGCCGTTTCGGCCAGCAGCAAACGCATGTCTTTTTCCATAACTTACACCTTCTGCAGAATCGACTGCATCACATCCTTGATAGCACGAGTGGTGGTCGCGTTGATGTTGTAAACCACCGACCATTTGTTGATGGTGTGCTGCAATTCAGCCAGCTTTGATGGGTCGTCAGCGTTCGTTTCTAGGTTTTTGATCGCTTCATTCACGGCTTCATTCGCCGCTTTTGCTTGTTCTTCTAGTTTCGCTTTAACATCATCGAGATAAACACTGTTACTCGCATCGTAAAATGACATAGGTATCGCCTCTTGGTTATTTATTGCATTCGACAGTTTCAATCACAGCTAGAGCCGCTTGGTAGGCTTCATGCTGTTTGAGTAGCAACTGATATTCATGGGGGGCACAGCCAAGATCGAGCTGGCGCTTAACTGCAGATTGCGCTTGCTTGAACTTGAGGACAATGGCCCCTTTCTGTTCCTGCCCTGAGTCGCTTTGTAGTAGTTGTTCAAGATTTGTCATTGGTATTTCCACCTTCATACCCTAGATCGATCGTGATCACTCGCCCGCCTTTCACCAGCTCTATTCCTGATGGGGTGACGCTAGAAATGCGATACCCTTGAGGGGTGCGAGCCCCAACCATGTAACGAACATTGTCCGTAAGAATCACATAAGGAACTTGGCCGAAATTCACGCTACGAAACGGAAAATCGATGTTGGTTCCCTTGCTTACTTTAGGAATGGACTTCAAAACCAAATAAGGTTTCTCGCCATACTGCTCACGGAAATCCCTCGTAACGCCATAGAAGCGAGTGGTCTCGATATCGTCCAACTCACCGCGTACTTCAATACGATCGCCACTTGTTACTAACTGAACTTTCTTTAATAACTCAGCTTTTTCAAGCAAGGCTTTGAGCGTATCCATATAGGCGCCCGCTCTTTGCAGTTCGACCTTCCAAGCGACCAGCCCCGGGACATCACGTTCTAATATCTGCTCGACTTGGCTCCAACGGCTCGCATCATCAATGTACCCCGTTAAGAGCAGCGTGCCGGTCTCTTCACCATTTTCAACTTTGACTTGGTGATAACCGAGGTTACGTAAGATAAAGCGCACGCCGCGACGAATCTCTTCCATGGTTCGCAGGTCACTTTTGTAGTTGATCCCTAGCGCGTCAATTCTTCCCAGCAGTTGCAGTTTTGCTGTTCTGTCTTCGACATACCCTTCCAGTACGGCCTGCCTTGCCGTGGCATTCCACTCAACTCGCACATCATCGAGCTTTAATTCGCTCAGAATATTGCGCACCAAAACGATGGGCTCCGCTTCAGTAATAGCATCGCTGTCGCTGGCTCGGATTTGGCTATACCAAACACCGGCAAATATCACACTTGGGATCAGGCTACACATCAAGCCGATCAAGACCGTTCTCTTCCAACCTGACGACGGTTTATGACTGACCGGTGCCACATGTTTATCTGCGGCTTCCGTTGCGATATCGATAACCAAGTCGTCTTCAAGATGTCCCACCGCAA
The DNA here is from genome assembly GCF_002875385.1 of Vibrio sp. 10N.222.52.B12. Lineage (NCBI taxonomy): Bacteria > Pseudomonadati > Pseudomonadota > Gammaproteobacteria > Vibrionales > Vibrionaceae > Vibrio > Vibrio sp. 10N.222.52.B12. Next base: position 44,302 of record NZ_MDAW01000116.1, read on the forward strand.
AGTTTAAGCGGCCAACCGACACCAAGGCGTTACGCGATAATTTAAACCCATCAGCGTCAACGGTAACGCTCTCGTTATTGATCGAGACCTCATCGCAATCACGCAGTAAGACGGTTTCGCCATCGCATACCAATACAAGGTGACTCGCCTTGATGTCCGAATCGGTCAACACAAGATCGGCGGTAAAGTCATCGCTCCCCAACACCAATGAATCATTGGGTAAGGTCACCTCTACTCCGGCATGAACACCAGAGAGAATACGAATTTTCCATTGCTGCATTGAGGCTATTGCTCCTCTAATGGTCGAACGCAATGATTCTCTGAGCCATCACACTCTTTGATTTGCACTCGCCATCCTTTTTGCCCTGAAGGCAGCTCGCATTGTGATAACAGCGAAGATTTACCCTGTGACAATAGATCTTGTTGATAACGCTCCGCTTGTACTTGAGATGTACAGCTGTAGAGCGCGAGTGCCGATTTCAGATCTGCACTGTTATTTGAAATATTGTTCAAGGTGCCGAGCTTCGGCCTCAAGTCATACTCATTGCCGATAAGCACGTTGTCGCCAATGCCATCGACAACAATTCTCGGCTCAATAATGAACATGCGCACCGTTCTTCTGGTGGTATCGGTCGTACTTCTAAACAAGGCACCAAGGTATGGGATGTCCCCTAACAAAGGCACTTTACGCAGTTGATGACTGATTTCATCACGGTATACACCACCGATGAGTAGGCTCTGACCTTGCTTCACGGTCGCTAACGTGCTGATCTCTGTTTTTCGGATAGATGGCACATCATCAACACCGCCATCTGGAATTTGCGCACCATCTTCAAGATGCAAACTCAGGTTGATTTCTGGTCTTTCAACAAATCGGTCTCCGACGATGCGTGGGACGATACGCAGTAAGGTGCCGTAGGTCACTTCTTCAAGCGCTGCAGTTTCTTTACCAATCAACTTGACGTAGAACGTGCTGCTGTTGTTTAGGACCGCTTCAACGTTTTCTTGAGTTAGCAAAGTCGGTCGAGACACGACTTGAGCGCTACCTTGAGATTCCAACAAACGAATTTGAGCCAACAAGTAGTTTAAGTTGGTCGCATCAAGCAGTGACTTAAAAGTCTGCCCGCTACCTAGCGTCACATCACCACCATCAACGTCACCCGTGGTTTTGATGTCTAAAATACTGTTGTTACCGACCTCAATACCCGCTCGCCAATCCACACCCAGTTGGCTCAAATCGTTCGCGCTGATATCGACAATAGAGAGTGCCACTTCAATTCGTGACTGTGGCTGATCCAACTGAGCGACTAACTTGCGGTACAAAGGCAGGCGCGCTTGCGTATCACGCACTATGATGGCGTTTAAACCTGGCTCTGCTTCAACCGACGCACCGCCGTGTACAGAAACATTCTTCGTCGTGGTTGCAGCCGTATTGCTGTCCGCTTCTTCACTCTCTTTAGTTGCCTTGATCTGAGTTTGAACACCCGACAATACTCGGCTCAATACCGATGCAATGCCCGGTACCGTCACCGCTTGATCGCGATAAGTGATTTCTCTGTCCGTCGCCGAGGCATATTTCAAAGGAATAATTTCAACAAACAGCTCATCAGTAGAGTTCGACTTTTGAACCAATCGGCTTTCCAGCGCTTCGGCCGTTTGCACAACCAAATCAACGTATCTGGGTGGCCCCGCTAAGTAAACCAGCCCTTTGTTCTCTGCCGCACGCCAACCGTAGCGAGAATCCCAAATCCCTGTTGATATCAGAGTACTTCGTAGCTCACGGGCAGTAAGAAGTTCAAGCTGTAACAGTCGCGAACGGGTTTCCGTCGCTTTGTACACATGCAACACCGCGCCATCGAAATACCACATCAGGTTGTAGACCTGTGCTAGATAATCAAGAAACTCGGCTGGGTCTTCTGGCGTAAATCGACCACTAACTCGGTCGTTTACCTTGTCACTGACCGACACCGAAACGCGATAGTTAGCGCCAAAGTTATTCAATAGTTCTTTTAAAGAGTCATTGTCGGCATAGTAACGAAACGGCTGATCAGGCCAATTCAACTCTGATGCGTGTAAAGGCAATGCCGCCAACAAACTCAAAGTACATGCAACAGACCAAACAAGTCGGCGTAGTTGTTTTTTTAAAACGGCAAGCATTATGGAATCCAAATACTGTGGCTGACGGTATGGTTAACGCGTTGGTGCTCTAGCACACCACTAAACTGCTCCACCAAATTCACATGCTGGGAGAGCTGGGCGCATAATGCTTCTGTGGTAACGCTTTCCATATTCATCTTTCCTTGCACAATCAACTGCTCGTTATCATTCACCGTCAGTGTGCTGCTCGTGTCGCGCAGTGTCTTCAAAGAGAGCTGCATACAATGTTTGAGCGTCTGCTCTTTTTGGTAATCGAGGTGCTGTTCAAACTGAAATGGGAGCACGGTTTCCCACAAGACCCATGATGAATGCTGCCGAATGTTAAGCAGCATCTGGTCGACTTCAATATCGTAGGAACCATTATTTGAGGCAATAAAATCCCCAACCCCAAGCGTTGCCGCGAGGGATTTCATCATTTGATCTAACATATTTAGCTCTATTTAAATCTGGCTGAGATGGTTACAAGCTTGACCGCACTGGTTACTCTGAATATCAAAATAGTAGTGATCCACATTGCCAACAGTGTGCATGTCTTGAAACCACTGCCAAATCTTCGCAACCGCATTTAAGTCGCTGTACACAAGGTCACAAGCGTCCCACACGTCGTTGAGTTCCGGCGCTTGCACTCGAGCTTCGCCACACCAGACTTTCCATTCAGAGATAAACTTATCTGAGGTCTCACCGTACTGAGATAAACCTTTGAGCTTATCAAGCGTTGGCTTCCACTCCTCTACCATGGCTCGGTGGGATTCAACCGCCTGATTTTGTTGTTCATTGAGAACATCAAGCTGCTCATACAATTCACTCTGCTGACTCTGAATCAATGCCAATTGCTGCTCTGCAAAAATCGCACTGTTCTCTTCTGTCGACAGCCTCAACCAGTAGTCTTTCTGAATACTCAGCTGATTGATCAACTGCTCTAGCTTTATGGTGTCATGTAACACCGTCTGATCTGTCTTTCGGCTCACCCATTCATTCAGGGTTAAATACATTGAAAGAATCAGCGTTTTAGGTGACGCCAAATTGAAGCGAAACCCTAATCGGCTGTTAATGTAATCCAGCCTTTGCTCAAAAGAGCTCAACACGTGATTATCACTCAGTTGCCCACCCACCTCGAGAAAGAGGCGCATGGCAAACCGGTCTAAAGAGGTACCAAACCTTTGATAGGTTTTCACCACTTGGCTTGCACATAAGCAATCAACGATATTGCGGTCAAGCAAACGTTGTAGCAAAGACAATTGTTCTGAACTCAGAACGTCTTCACTAAGCAGTTGTCGGTGATTGACATTAACAACATTGGGCACTTGCGATGATTGGGTTAAACCTTCGTATCTTGCGCCTCTCTGCAATACAGTGACCTTCCTTTGCGTCACAATGTTGTTAGGAAAAAGCGAACGGCGTCGCCAATGCAGCTTTTTCATTGGTGTTGTTCTCCGCATCTACTTCGAACAATCCAGAAGGAAGTAGAGGTAATAGTTTTGTTCGTTGTTACGCTGAGCATAATAGAGTTTACGCCAGTTGATGCCTTTCAAAATTAGTCAGAAAATTTTAGTCGTCAGACATTTCACTTAGCAATATCGACTTGTTCATCCCCAGAACGTACACGACTTGGTGTCGTTCCAAAACGGCGTCGGTAGCTTTGCGTAAAGTAAGATTGGCTAGAAAAGCCCGCTTCCATTGCGACGTCGACAATGCTCATTTTGCTGGTAAGCAATAACTTATGGGCATGCAGCAAACGGCGCTCACTGATCCACGCTCTAGGAGAAACGCCATAGTGCTCATTAAAGAGCTCTTTAAACGTCGTCAGGCTCGCGCCAAACTCTTGAGCGTAGTCGGTCAGCTTCCACTCCTTCAGATAATGGAGTTCCATAAAGCGACGCAGTCGGTCTGAGGTTTTGTTGGTCAGCTGTGATAATAACGCATACAGGTTCTCACCTTGCTCACCGTGGAGCAATAAGATGAGCATTTCCTCGTATTTTAAGCGCATAATGGTGTCAGGATAAGACTGCTCTTCTAGCGTCTTCATCCCTGATAAGGTCTGCTCTATCAACAAATTGAAAGTAAACGGGAATAATCCAGACTGAACGTTCTCAACTTTTGGTAGCGACATCAGTAAATCACTGTGCTTTTGCAAAAATTGACTGACAAGTTCATTGTCGAATTCGATCACTGACGCCGTATATTGGCCATCTACTGGCGTGTATTCTAGTAAGTAATCCCCTTGAGAGAGATACACCCCACAACCAGCGACCACATCTAACGTGCAGTCCCCCGTCTGAACTCTCAATTGTCCATTGTGAACGACAACAATGTGAGACTGGCGAGAATGAAATACTTCATCGTATTTTTCATAGTAGCAAGCACTATGGATTTTTCGCGATAGCGAGTTGACCCTTTCTGTGTTTAGTTGGCCTAACACATCCATTTTCTACCCTTCATAATTCTAATTTCTCTAATCCCACTAGAGAAATGCCATAGCCTGACTCACACCCAATACGAAAACGTCACGCGGATGTGTAATCAAAACGATGTCAATTAAAGAAGCAAAGAAAAGAGCATAGGTGCGATAGCACGACCATACTCCCCGAATAAATTACAAATAGCTCAAAAACTGCCTGTAGCAGCAAAAAATAATCTTGGAAAAACGTCTCGATATTGTTATGTGATATTCTCGAGAATTAATAAGCTTTTGCTAAAGTTCAACTTATAACTAGTGATACTCAAACAACCAAAGCTCTTATTATATTAGAATAAATGAAAGTACTAATATTTAAGCCTACTTTCATTAATATTGGTATTTCCACAAAAAACGAAGTGTTTATTTTTAAACCATTCTATCTAGCCAACTTCTCAGAAGCGGGGGATATAAACATAAAAATTGCAGTAAGTGCAACTGATATTCATATAAAGAAGCACTGAACCGATGACTTAAACCCAATAATAATTAGGGTTTAAGCGCTGAATTATTCGCTTCATTCAACTTAATTTTTTTATTAAAATAGAAAAAATGAAAACGATTACTTTTCTAGTTATTATTGTAAGCTTCTAGTTTTAAGTCCTTATGTACTCTGCCTTGCGTAAAAATATAGCCTTCTTCTTTACTGGTTATGATTTTTCCTTGAGAACGTAACACGGCACGGATTTTCATCTCGCCTTTTCCAGCTTGAATCGGCGCAATAACAAAAGAATATTGCACAGGTAGTTGAACCCCTTGATACGTCTGCTTTGCGACAGTAATACATCGTTCTGCAGTCACTTGGCATACATCAATATCAACCGATGTACTCACGGGAGCAATATACTCATCAAAAGCAACCCACCCATACAGCACGGCTTGGGAAGAACTCGCAAACCCGCCTTCTAAGGAACTGGTGTGAGTGCAAGCGCTCAAAAGCAAAATGCTTAACAACCCAATAAGCGTTCTAGATTTCACTGCGTACTCTATCTACTTATCTTTTTATTAAAAATGACAGTCGCAATTCTGGTACAGAAATATATAAAAGATCAACCTATATTTCACATATAAATTAAAAATTAAATTCTCAAAAATAAGAACACCTTTAATGACGCTGGATTTACTTTGTTTTAAAATTTGACATTAGTTCCAAGCACATAATCAAACATTATATAAGCGAAATTTATATGCACTAAGGATATAAGCAACGCCATCAATAACTTGTTTATTAACCTTATAGAAAAAACGTTTATATAAAAAAATCCAACCAATATTGATAAACATTCAAATGCACTTCCCATAATTTCACCCTTAAAATTCTAAATAGGATAACTTCTATGTCTGCGCGCCAAATCGTAGATGAGGTTTTACTTAAATTTGCTCATCAAATAGGGTTACCTAAATTACAGTTGATTGAAGACGAATTGGGTTTAGCTTTTGATGACAACTTAAGAGTGCATGTGATTTTTCACCCAACAACAGGGATGCTTCAATTAGAAGCTGAGATCGTCGATCTACAAATTGTTAACTCTGACCTTTACCGTTCTTTTGTCGCATTCAACTACCATTGGTCTGAGCATCAACTGTTTTTTAGTTTAGATAACCACCGACACAAGCTTTGTTTAAATAGACTGCTTCACGCAGAGTCACTCGACTACGAGCTGTTTGAAGATGCACTGGCTGAGCTGCTCACACAGAGTGAATCTTGGGAAGACTTGTTATCCGCCCACATCGCCATGGAAGCTTTGCCCTCTCAGCTTCAGAGCTCGGATTTAAGAGTTTAGGTAATCTATGTCCAATGACATCCAACCAACACAAAAGCACTTATCTATCGATTGGATTGAGAGCAATAGCCAGACTGAGCCTGTAAAGAAGGGAAACTTTTTAGGCAGAACCGTGGTGCAGATAAATCCAAACGAGCGAGAGCAAAACCGCACTCACTCAAAACTGGAGCTAGGCGAGACGCTTTCTATGCTTGCCAATACTGAGCTCTCCAACGCGATTTTAAGCTTTGAAAAAGACTCGAATGCAGCACAAAGCCTGTTGAATAGAAAGGTCCAAGTGATCGCGGCCAGCAGGCCAATGAGTTAGGGGCCGCTCTCACTTTGTAAGAAACGCAAAGCCCCGAGATTTCGGGGCTTTTTCTGGAGGACATTACATTCGTCGAGCTTCCTCGTTGCTCCAAAGCCATATCTAAAGCCTTAGAAGCTAATTCATCATCACACTTATCCGATAAAGACCACTAACCTATCGTGACTAACGCAAACAATCTATTGACTTAGCCAATGTTTCAACTTAGGTTATACAAAAAGGGCTGAGGCTTACCTGCGGTTTGTAATGTACTTCTTACGAAACAAAGCACTCACATCGTTGAAGAAAAAGACACTCCCATTCACGATCAATCCATCATTCTCGGACCTTATAGCCGGAAGTACGCCGTCACTAAACTTTGATGGGGCTTGCTTATTTGTAAAGGTTTTAGAATGACTAATAGCTCAATCCCAACTACATACATCCCGTTAGAGAAATTCCATATTGTTCCTTTAACAGGACTCTCTCCAGCAGAACTCAAAATCTCTGCGAAAAGAACATCGCGTGACCGTGAAAAAATCACCCATACAACAAAACTAAACGCCATTGCTAAACGTCTTGGAATAACTGGTGGATTTGCCTCTTACGAGAAAGAGTACAACGGAAACTTACTTCCGTTTATGGCCAAACATAATCTTAGAAAACGCAAAAATCTTCTCAAGCACACGAAAGACGGTGATTACAATTTGTATTTCTCTTTCAGCCACCAGCAGGTTTCTGAACGACTATTCTTCTTTGAAGGCCCTACTCCCCAGAAACTGTTTACCGGACATGATTTTGACTTTTCTGGTCCAATTAGTTGGCACAGTCAAGACTTATACGACGCTCTCAATGAAGATAGTGACTGGTCTGATATTATATTAGGCAATTATCATATCAAGCGAGCAATAGACGATAATTTTGATATTTCTCACCTATCTGACCGTCAACAGTATTTGCTTAAACTCGATGTAACAACAGAAATCACAGTGCGTTTATTGGACAAAACGGGCCACCCTAACTTCTTGGATTTTCTAAACAACAAAGAGACAGAATCAAAGAAAAGGGAAAAAAGTTACCAACAGGCCTCTGTGAAGATTTTAGATCTCATCCTTCTAAAAAACCGAAACGGGTCTAGTAGTATTTACCATCTTCTCGGAAACTCTTTAACAGATATTCCTTCACCGTCAGAATACATAAAGCTTTATGCCCCAAATACAGTTCCAACTGAAAATGTTGAAAGAGATTTAAATTCGGACAAATACCTGCAACTGTTACTAACTAAACGCATAGGCGAAGACAACGCCGGCTGGGTCAATGTGCTGCCTTACAATGAGAATTTGATTTTCTTGTCAGATGATCGCGGTAACTATGATTTTGTCATCAAAAATCAACGTGGCAAAGTGTTCAACCATCAGCTATTTGGGAACAATTTGAAATGAGCTGATATTCCAAGCTTCATCGAGGATTACCGCTTTGAGCGTTGGTACTACTTCGAATATGAAGGCAATAGAGAGCTAGATGGACATAACTCAGAAAAGCACTACTATCTTAATGGTGGCACGGTGTCCAACTACCCCGGCATTCAGACCATATTGCGTGAGTACTATCAATATAAAGGGGTTTATCACCCAGAGCATAGAAGCTCTAACGTTCGTCTAGATGGCTTCAAACAAGTATCCATCGATGAAAAAGAAATGATGGTCTCCGAACTCATAACGATTGGTGACCTGATCAACTTCCTAAAAGAAAACGCAGGATACAGCAAAAACCGTCAAGGTGATTCACTTGCCCCAGTCAATAGCGAGAGTGATATCACTCTGCCGGCATCATGTACTTTTTTTGACGCCCTAGCCTACATTAACTGGTTGGAGAAACAAACGGGGGTTCCTCTTCGTATTCTTAGCTACTCAGAATATAAATCATTGAGAGGAGAAAACTGGTCAAAACCCAAACGTGGCCAAGACAGTGACATGACATTCATCAGCACGTCAGGTGAGAAATATGATTCTCACCCACCCTACATGCCTCAAAATGACTTTGACAACTTGCACCTTCACTTTCCAAAACCTCTTCACAATATCGAAGAGAACGGATTGCAGTTTATTAATTCAAACTTCTTTTGCGAGTGGCTACTAGAAGGGGTTCAGATCCGTTCAGCTAGTCTCACTTCGTTCTATATGGACGATTATGTGTTGCGGGCACGTGGTCCTCGAGATTCAACCGGAAAGTACAAAGGCATGAAAACAGGCTTCAGGCTCTGTTACGAGCTGAGAAAGCATTAACAGTTAAGGCAGTGGCTAAGTCGCTGCCTAGTTAACCCTTTCATGAATTTATTTCCGGGACACAACTTGATGAAAAAGAAAACTTTAATATCGCTGTTTACATTGATATGGAAAACATAGCTGCTAGCGACTTTCAGCTTGAAGAAGTAATGAATTCTTTCCTCAGCGCTGACGACGAGTACAACTGTATATTCTCAATTAAATCGGCTTACGGGAACTAAGCGACTGCAAAGAAATCACTGAAAACTCAAATCCTAGAGCATAATTTCAATATTATTGACACGCCCAAAATTGGTAAAGAGAAGAACAGAGCGGATTTGTTACTCAGCTTGGATGCCTTCGAAAGTCTGCACCGAGATAACCCGAGAATTGATAGATATTGCTTTATGACTACAGATTCTGACTTTACTGTAATTGCAGATAAACTCAGAAAGTTCGGTAGAGAAGTATGGTTAGTCTGCAAAAAATCCGACAAAGATAGAGCAATTATCGCTAAGTCATTCGACAACTTATTGTTCATCGAAGATTTTCTTCCTAAAAAAGATATTTCTGTAGTGGGTAACCTTGATAAGCTTTTTATCAGCGCCGTCAGGAATATGAACCAGAGCAAACTTCCAAGCAACGTTTCCATTGCTAATGACAGGATGAAAGCTCTAGACCCAAGTTTTCAAGTGAATAATACGGAATTCAAAACCTTCATGAATTTCATCAATCACATGGAGCAAAAAGGCTACGTCAAACTAGAAAGCCTTCCCACTGGTGAAAATCGTATTACTAAAATCTGCGTGTAGTTAGCAGAAGTAAAAATGGAATAAGTTTAGGGCTTTACAGCTAAGCCCTAAATTGCCATTTACCATGAATTCAACCGTTCGCTCTTAAATGTAAAGCTAAAGACAAGCCCATCAGTACCTCCGCACTGGGTAACTTATTCCGAAAACTTGGGTTAAAGGGCCAAATGACCGCTCACGGGATACGCTCCATCTTTAGCACAGAATTGCATGAAGAACTTGAATTGGAAGATTCAATGCTCATTGAGATGATCCTATCTCATACCGATAACAATAAAGTTCGTGCTGCATACAATCGAACTAGGTTTATTAACAAACGGAAGCAAATTATGTGCATATGGGGAGAAAAATACTCCGAGGCAACCAAGAAACACAGCTGTGTTGAGTCCGTAGAAAAAGAGCTACGAGCACAAGGCATAGCCACACCTAATTACCTTTGATTTTTAAACCACACCTTACTTTTCTGATAAATAGGAGTATTCGTGTTCACAAAACTTCAAATTGCAAAAAAGCTCTCAGTGAGCAAAGGCACCGTTTCAAACCTGCCGAACTTTCCAAACAAAATTGAAAGTGACTTTATGGGTAAGTTAGCCGTGTATCACACGCCAGAAGTGAACGCTTGGTTTCTTGGTATGATTAATCAACGTGGCTATCAATATTCTGGGGATATTGAAAAGGAACGTGTCGTGCGGTTGGGTGAACTAGCCCTTCATCTAAAACGGTCTAAATCCCACATTTACGAACAAGTAAACAAAGGCACTTTGCCCCCGCTTGTCACAATAGGTAACCGGGCTTCTGGTTTTCTACTGAGCGAAATAAACACAAAGCTCTTAGAGTGTGGGCTTAACCAAATAGAATAAAGCCGAGCAATGATCACTGTAAGTTACCAAAGAACTAATGGGACTCAGAGACGCCTCAACATGATTTGTGATTAATCGATACATGTAACGCACATTAGACACGTTTAGAGCCAAAGAATCGATAAAAATATCGGAAAGCTAATCACTGTATTCGCATTTAACAGTGCATTAGCTTTTGCATCATAAATACCTAGTTTAACTTATCTAAAACTTGTAATTTCTATTGGGCTTCTAATTGCTCAATTAAGTTCGCAAAACAACATTTCTTGTACTTTAATCATAAAGATATAGAAACGTTGGGTTGGGTTTATGAAAAAGATAAAAGATGGCAAAAAGGCTAACGACAAAAAACAAACAGTCAAAGATCAAGCGAAAAGTAAGTCGGATACGAACAAAAGAAGAAAAGTAAAATTATTTTCTAGTCTAAAGATCCGAGTTCCGCTACCTAGTAGTCTCATGCTAATTCTTCCATCTTTAAATGTAAGGGCGTCGGAGGCTCTAGTAAGCCACGCACAAAATGAGAATGTTCAGCCCAATGAAACTTCAAGCCATGAACCTCACTTGGAGAATTCAGATAAACTCGTAGAAAGCTCGTCTACCCAAAAAAATGCTTCGTTATTACACGAAGACAAGAACTTAAATGAAGGCGGGACTGAAGAGGTGAAGGCACTTGCTCCTACTCCATCGCATCACCTCGCTTCTCATAATCACCCGATCATTCATCGACTTACTAATGTCACTACGCAGCCCTCAATTTCAAACACCATCGACAGCAATACACAAACAATAAAGACACCCCCTACGCACACTAACCCTACAACTCCGCAAAGCCAGACTTATGTAGAAGAAACAATTCAAGGTACCTATGGTCAGCTGCATGTTGATAAAAATGGTAATTATCAATTTACTTTAGCCGCGAAGTCTCCGGCATATTTATTGCTTCAAAAGCAAGAACCAGGCACGGACACATTTACAGTCCATCTAACAGACGGAACAAAGGTCATCATTCAAGTTCCGGTGATGGGTAAACAAGATTCACCAACCATTACTGGCCAGCTTTCGGGTCATCTCGAAGAAGACCATAATGTGGATAGCCACGGTTTTTTAACAACAAGTGGGAAAGTAGACGTCCTAGACCCAGACCATGGTGAAAGTGAGTTAACTCCAGAGACGATACATGGCCAATTTGGCTCTTTATCTATAAATTCTCAGGGATATTGGCAGTATACTGTTAATAATTCTCAATCAACGATTCAAGCATTAACGAATAACACTTCACTTACTGAAACATTTACCATCCATACTAAAGATGGCACTCCACAAGTGCTACAAATGTCAATTGGTGGAGAAAATGATAATGCGCTTGTCTCCGGTAATGACAAAGGGCAAGTATACGAAGACCTTTCTACTCACATCACAGGAAAGCTATCTATTCGTGACGCCGACACCGGTGAAGATCATTTTTCCAACACTGATATCGTAGGTAGTCTCGGTACACTTCATTTGACTAATTCGGGGCAATGGACCTATGACTTGGATAACACTAACCCAGCAGTCCAAGCACTAGGTAAAGGCTCGACAGTTACCGATACCATAACCGTACATTCGGTCGATGGAACTCCTCATCAAGTAATTATCACTATTAACGGAACCAACGATGCGGCTACCGTCAGCAGCGCAACTGTAGCTGTCGATGAAACGGATAAAGCAATAACAACGTCAGGTACCCTAACCAGCACCGATGTCGATAATCCGGATAACACCTTCACTCCTGATTCGATCACAGGTACCCATGGCGACTTAACCATTGATGCCAATGGTCACTGGGTCTTCACAGCCAACAGTGCATTCAACCAACTCAACGTTAGTGACAAAGTTGAAGAGACATTTACGGTAACGTCTGTCGATGGCACACCATCCACGATCAAAGTGACCATCAACGGTACCAACGATGCGGCTACCGTCAGCAGCGCAACTGTAGCTGGCGACGAAACGGATAAAGCAATAACAACGTCAGGTACCCTAACCAGCACCGATATTGATAATCCGGATAACACCTTCACTCCTGATTCGATCACAGGTACCCATGGCGACTTAACCATTGATGCCAATGGTCACTGGGTCTTCACAGCCAACAGCGCATTCAACCAACTCAACGTTGGTGACAAAGTTGAAGAGACATTTACGGTAATGTCTGTCGATGGCACACCATCCACTATTAAAGTGACTATCAACGGTACCAACGATGCGGCTACCGTCAGCAGCGCGACTGCGGCTGTCGATGAGACGGATAAAGCCGTCACGACATCTGGTACCCTAACCAGCACCGATATCGATAATCCGGATAACACCTTCACACCAGATTCGATCACAGGTACGCACGGCGACCTAACCATTAATGCCAATGGTCACTGGGTGTTCACTGCCAACAGTGCATTTAACCAACTCAATGTCGGCGATAAGGTTGAAGAGACGTTTACGGTAACGTCAGTCGATGGCACTCCATCCACGATCAAAGTGACCATCAATGGTACTAACGATGCAGCTACAGTGAGCAGCGCGACAGTGGCTGTCGATGAGACGGATAAAGCCGTCACGACCTTTGGTACCCTAACCAGCACCGATGTCGATAACCAAGATAATGCCTTTACTGCTTCAACTCAGCACGGCACGCACGGCGACCTAACCATCGATGGCAATGGGCATTGGGTATTTACCGCCAACAGTGAATTCAACCAACTCAATGTCGGCGATAAAGTTGAAGAGACATTCACAGTAACGTCTGTCGATAGCACTCCATCCACGATTAAAGTGACCATCAACGGTACGAATGATGCGGCAACCGTAAGCAGCGCGACTGTGGTTGTCGATGAAACAGACACGGCAATAACCACATCTGGAACCCTAACCAGTACCGATGTCGATAACCCGGATAACGCCTTCACTCCTGCTTCAATTGCAGGTAACCACGGCGATCTAACCATTGATTCCAATGGTCACTGGGTATTTACCGCTAACAGCGCGTTCAACCAACTGAATGTCGGCGACAAAGTTGACGAGACCTTTACGGTTGCTTCTGTCGATGGGACCCAATCGACAATAAAAGTAACGATCAACGGCACCAATGACCGCCCTACTATCTCCGGTACCTCAAGTGGCGCAGTCATCGAACAGGGCTTAAACACTGCTGGAACACCAGATGCGACAGGTTCTCTAACAGCAACCGATTTAGATAAATCTGACACCGTCACATGGGCAATCAATCAACCCCAGGGCCAATGGGGAACACTGTCGATTGATCAGAATGGACATTGGCACTATCAGCTAGACAATTCGACCGGTGGTGCCGCGGATAAGCTCGCGGCTGGTGAACATCAGTCTGAATCATTCTGGATCACCGCTACCGATTCAACAGGAGCGACAGTCCCTCATAAAGTCGTTATCGATGTGCAAGGCAGCAACGACAAACCAATTGTCAGTGCGTGGACTCAGCTTCCTGCGGGTAAAGAAGATCAACCCGTAACCATCAAGGCTTCTGACTTGCTAACGCATGCAAGCGATGTGGATAGTAACGATGTATTGCACGTGACAAATCTGCAAGCGACACACGGTAGCCTGACTGATAATAAAGACGGCACTTATACCTTCACGCCAGATAAAGATTTCAATGGTGAGATTCGACTCACCTATGATGTGGTTGACGGCCATGGTGGTAGCGTCAGCACTCAAGCTAAGTTTGACCTTACCGCAGCTCCAGATAATGCGATTATTACCGACGCACAAACCAATGCTGACTTACGGGGAGTGACTGAAGATCGCGGTTACATAGACACCCACTATCAATTACATTACGACGGCAAATTAAACATCCAAGACCCTGATGCGGGAGAGGCTCAATTTGATCCGAATATTGGTCCGCAAACCTATCAAGGTATTGGCTACGACACCAAATTAGGTGGTCACATACTGCTCATGCGCGACGGTCACTACACCTATACCCTCGACAACCGCAACATACAGAACTTAGCGCAAGGTGAAGTTAAACACGATTCAGCCGTTATACGCTCAGCAGATGGTACAACACACACGATAGAACTAACGGTTTATGGTACCAACGATGCCCCAACCATCAATGCTCAGTCCCACTCAGTGACTGAAGGTGGAAGCGTTCTAAATGGACAAATGGTTGGCCAAGATATTGATACCGGTGCGGCCTTGACTTACAGCGCACCGCAGATTGATGGCTTGGTGGTTAATCCGGATGGCAGTTATAGCTTCAACCCTGCTCACTCTAGCTATCAATCGTTAGCATCAGGTGTCACGAAGACATTGACTGTTCCAGTAACAGTCACAGACGAACATAATGCGAGCAGCACTCAAAACCTTTCAATTACGATTACAGGGGTTAATAATTCTGCCGTTATCGGCGGTGTCGACACGGGTGATGTAACCGAAGGTAATGCTGGACAGGACATGTCCCCAGATTATGCTCAACCAGGTATGGCTCACTTAGTACGAAGTACCATTAGAACCAGTGGCAAGATTTCTATTTCAGACACAGATACAGGAGAGGCTGAGTTTGATACACACGGGCTTGGCTTTAATTACTCAGGTCAATATGGAGACCTACTTCTTCGCAAAGATGGAACTTGGTTTTATCACGCTGATACGGGGCAGATTCGTAGCACTGGTGGTCTCGCAAGCACCCGAGGAACAACCATCGACCAGCTTGGTGAAAATCAAACTCTGACTGATACGATTACCGTATATTCTAAAGATGGCACGTCGCACGATATTGTCATTACGATTCACGGTAGCAATGACCGCCCTTACTGCGCATCTGAAGTACAGCTCAATTCAGGTAAGGAAGACCTAACTCAAACCATCACAGCAACCGAGCTAATCGCGAATACTGTTGACGTAGACGCCAACGATGCAGGTAAGCTCACTATCGCTAATTTGCATGCTGACCATGGCTCGATTCAAGACAATCACGATGGAACCTTCACTTTCACGCCAACCAAAGACTACAACGGCCAAGTGCACTTCACTTATGACGTGACAGATGCGCATGGTGGTATCACTGCAACAGGCGCGAATTTACACTTACAAGCAACTGGCGATGCTGCGACTATTACTGGAATTGATCAAGGGAATGTGACAGAAGATCGTGGTTATATTGATACACAATATAATCTTCATTTTGATGGAAAATTAGATATTGTTGACCCCGACCAAGGTGAAGCTCAGTTTGATATTCAAAGAGGCCACACCTATCACGGAATTGGCTATGATACAAAAATGGGTGGGTGGGTACTTTTACAACAAGATGGTACTTACACTTATACAATTGATAATCATAAACCAGAAATTCAAAATCTTGGGTCAACAGAGACTCTTGTCGATAAGGTGACAATCCACAGTGTCGATGGAACAAGTCATGAAATTCAGATCACAATCCACGGTACAAATGATGACCCTAAGGTTTCTTCGGTAACAACTCTTCCTGCAGGAACTGAAGATACAGATGTCGTTCTACACGCTTCTGATTTACTCGCCAACGCTACAGACATCGACCACAATGATGCAGGGCAACTCTCAGTGGCCAATCTCACCGCCGACCATGGAAAAATCACCGATAATCATGACGGTACTTTTACCTTTCATCCTGCCCTAGATTACAATGGGAAAGTCTCTTTTAGCTATGATGTAAAAGATGCACATGCTGGCAGTACAGCGACTTCAGCGAGTATGACGTTAGCACCAACCAGTGATGCAGCGGTTATTACAGGCTCCGGTTCTGGGGTTAAAGAGGATATCAATGTGGATATCTCCAGTGGGCATCTCCTTGGAGCTTCTGGTGTGTTCCATGTTGTTGACCCTGATGGTCCTGCACAGTCGCAATTCCCAGATGTGCTCTATGGTGGTATTTATCAAGGGTCTCATGGTGGAGATCTTCAGGTGAATAGTAATGGTAACTATTACTACCATATAAGTAATTATTTAGTACAACATCTCTCAGAGGGTGAAACACTCAAAGAGGAGTATACCATTCACAGCGTTGATGGAACTCAACACAAAGTGGAGTTTACCGTTGAGGGGACCAATGATAAACCAGTCCTCTCTGCCCAATCACAATCGGTAACTGAAGGTGGAACCCTTTTATCTGGTCAGATGCATGCCACGGATGTGGATACAAAAGACACGCATACATTCACTATTGATAAACCTGTAGATGGCTTAATCTTTAACAATGATGGTAGTTACACTTTTGACCCCTCCCATGTAAGTTATCAAAACTTGGGAGCAAACAATGACCAAGTTATACATGTTCAGGTAAAAGTGGATGACCATAATGGTGGTACGGATACGAAGACTCTAACGTTAGTTGTACACGGAGCGAATGACGGTGCAACAATTGGCGGACAAGACACCTTCACTGTTCAAGAGGATCATAACCTTACCCTAAACTCCGGTAATACGATCATATACAACGGCCAATTAACCATTACTGACGCCGATGCTGGAGAAGATCATTTTGATGGGAATCTTCATCAAAACCAACAAACAGGCACATGGGATACCGGATATACAACACAGGAAGGTGGAAAACTCATTCTTCAATCCAATGGTTCATATCGCTATGAAATTGATAATAGCCTCGCAAAGATTCAATCTCTCGGTAGTAGTGAAACGTTAATTGATACTGTTACTGTACGTTCTGCTGATGGTACGCCTCATCAAATTCAAGTCACTATCCAAGGTGACAATGATGCTCCAGTTGTTAGCTCCGCAGTTACACTTACGGCTGGAACTGAAGATATAGATGTCGTTCTACATGCTTCTGATTTACTCGCCAACGCTACAGACATCGACCACAATGATGCGGGGAAACTCTCTCTAGCAAATCTTATCGCGGATCATGGAAAGATTACCGATAATCACGACGGAACATTCACCTTTCACCCTAACCAAGATTACAACGGCAAAGTCTCCTTTACCTATGATGTGCAGGATGCACATGGTGGAAGTGTCGCTACATCAGCCTCAATAACTCTCACTCCCACCCGTGATTCTGCTGTGATTTTTGGCAATGATGCCGGAACGATTATTGAAGATCATAATGTTGGTCATAGCTCAGCTCAACCCGTTGCAGCATCAGGTTTATTGAGTGTCACTGATCCTGATGCAAGGCAAGACCACTTTCAAGTTAACCGATTTGGAGAGCAAGCGATTCACGATCCCTTTGGTGGTTTTTTACGCATTACGCCAAGTGGTGCTTGGGGGTATGAAGTAGCCAACAGTCACTTGCAATCATTAGCTGAAGGTGAAGTAGAAAAGGTTGTATATCGTGTTTATTCTGCAGACCACACTGCCCACGATATAACAATAACGGTTACAGGAACCAATGATCAACCGACCATAACTGCGACGACACTTGCACATGGCACTGAAGACACACATTACCAAATGCAAGCTAGTCAGTTTGGGTTCACCGATATCGACACTGGTGATACGCTACATTCCATAGCAATCACAGATCTACCACCATCAACACAGGGTAAGTTTTTACTTGATGGACACGATGTTACAGCGGGGCAACACATCACTACAGCTGACATCAGTAAACTTCAGTTCGTTCCTGCGCAAGATTTTAATGGCGATGTTCAGTTTAAATATACTGTTAACGATGGGCATGATGACTCACAAGAGGCTACTAACACTCTTCATATTGATGCGATTGGAGATAAAGCCGTTATTACAGGTGTTGATACCGGCGATGTCCATGAAGGACACACTTTCACCGCACCAGACGGTAGTATGACTGGCGGCTATGTTGATGACCGTTCACCTGATCATATGCATGGAAACATAGGGAAATTGTGGAACGATGAAATTCATACCGATGGCCACCTATCGATAGTTGATGCTGATGCAGGTGAAAGCTATGCCCAAACAGGCGTTTATTATGGTTCACATGGTCGTGTCATACTTCAAACTAACGGGGATTGGAGCTACTTTGCTTCCATCGGCCAAGATGTAACCGGCAGAGCTATTGACCATCTGGGGAAAGGGGAATCACTAACCGATACTGTCACCGTTAAATCTGCAGATGGCACCACACATGATATCATTATCACCATTCATGGCGATAACGACCGTCCGTATTGTTCTGGTGAAGTGCAACTTAACAGCGGTAAAGAAGATCTTGCGCAAACCATCACAACAACTGAGTTGCTTGCAAATACTGTCGATGTGGATACTAACGATGCCGGACAACTCACTATCGCCAATCTGCATGCGGATCACGGCACTCTCGTCGACAACAAAGATGGTACATTTACCTTCACTCCAAACCATAATTTCAACGGTAAAGTACATTTCACTTATGACGTCAAAGATGCTCATGGTGGCGTTACTCATACTGGCGCGTCTGCCACGCTATTACCGAGCAATGATGCTGCCACACTGCAACCGACACTCGCCTCCAACTTTGTAACTGAAGATCATCTCAAATCGGGAACAAACACCAATGAGTTATGGTCAGGCTGGAAAAACCTCGATATTCAGGATATTGACTCGCAACCAGAAGCGAAAGTTACTCAAATAGAGGTCAACGGCGTTAAGCACACGGTACCAGCAAATTTCGCGATGAATCTTGCAGGCACACACGGTACCTTCAACTTCACTCATTCAACCGATGGCCACGACAAATGGAGCTACAGTGCAGATAATAGTCACGCTGAAGTTCAATCACTGAGCCATGGCGATTCTCTGACTGATACGATCACTCTGATCACCGCAGATGGAACACGAATCCCGCTGACAGCCAAAATCTTAGGCACTGATGATCATGTGATTATTGATACGCCTGACGCATTAACGGCCGCACTGGGAACGGCTATTGAGGACAAGGTTACCTCTATTTCAGGCACCCTACTTGCGCACGATTCCGATAGTAAAGGTTCCGTCACCTTTACTGCAGGTAACTCTGTTGGATCTTACGGTACCCTTCATGTGGATAGCAATGGGCAATGGCATTATGACCTAGACCACTCCAAGGCCAATGCGCTACAACAAGGTGAGACCAAGGCAGAAGGCTTTGATATCACAGCGATATCTACTGACGGCTCAACCGCAACCAAACATATTGAAGTGTTGGTACAAGGAAATGATGATGGGGCGATCATTTCAGGCCAAGACTCGGGACAGGTAACTGAAGACAAGCATTTACAAACATCGGGAAACCTCACCGTTACTGATCCGGATAGTGGAGAGGGTCATTTTACTGCGACATCAGGTTCAACCCAACTTGGTACCTATACCATAGATGCATCTGGTCATTGGACGTATTCACTTGATCCTCGTGTTCAATCTCTGCATCAGGGAGAAACAAGACCCGATGTATTTACTGTGCATAGTGCTGACGGTACAGCACATGTGATAAAAGTGACCATTACTGGAACCCAGGATGCCCCAATAATCACGGGACAAAGTACAGGGGCTGTTTACGAAGACTCTCAAACCTCTGTATTTGGAACACTTAATGCTGATGATAAAGACTATGGACAGAGTGGGTTTTGGGCACAGAGTCATATCGCGAGTACACATAATTTGGGCGAGCTCTCAATTGACCAAAATGGCTACTGGACGTTTCATCTTGATTCTACAAATCCGACCGTAAACTCTCTAGGAGAGCATGACACACTTCAAGAGACGGTGACGGTGAATACTATTGATGATACCTCGAAAGTGATTCAGATAACTATTCATGGTACAAACGATGACCCTGTTTTATCGGTAACCCAAACAACTCCAACAACAGGCACACTGACCGAAACTGATGTTGACGTGAACGACACTCATACCTTCTCTGTCGTCAATTCAACCGGTCAATTCGGTTCGCTATCGGTCGACCCAGATTCGGGCACGTATGTATACACAGCCAATGGGTCCGTTGCTGGAATGAGTTATAACGCGGCGACACACACATACCACGGTACCGATGTGTTTGAAGTAAAAGTGGCTGACAATCACGGTGGGGAGTCGTCGAAGTTCATCACTTTCGATGCCAACGGTCATGTTTCAGTTGTGCCAGGGCAATCACCGACGATTTCAACCTCTGTGCCTTCCAATCCACTGGTAACAACCACGCAACCAAGTTTACCAACCGGGACAAACACTCCACCAAACAATGCAGTCACTGTCGATTTAGCGGCATCTAGTGATACTGGCACCTCTGATACCGATAACCTCACTAAAGACAGTACGCCGACAATCACCGGACACACGGACATTCCATACTCACAAGTCACCATCTATGATGGCTCAACACCTATTGGACATGCGGTGTCTGATGGTTCGGGGCAGTATAGTGTGGCGGTAAGCAGCTTATCGAATGGCGATCATAATCTTTCTGCCAAAGCGTTAGCTCCTTCTTCAGTTTTACCAGCAACATCATCCATTCTTTCTCTGCATGTTGATACTGTAGTCGCGCCGCTCCAAATATCATTAACTCACGATACAGGAAGCAATTCGTCTGATTTGATTACTAGCGATGGTTCATTAACTATCAATGGGCAAGAGGCAGGCGCAACCGTTGAATACTCGACCGACAACGGACATACATGGACATCGAGTTTCACCCCGCAACAAGGCTCAAATACGGTCAGCGTGAGACAAACTGATACTGCAGGAAATGTGTCGGCCGAAACTTCCGTGAGTTTCACCTTAGATAATACGGTCAACGCACCTACCGTATCACTAAGTAACGACACTGGCCGACACTCCATCAATACACCAGACTTGATTACTAAGGATTCTAGGCTTTCCATTCAAACTGAAGCAGGAGCAAAAGTAGAATACTCGAATGACGGCGGACACACTTGGACAGCTGTGTTCAATCCAGTTGAGGGGGTTAATGACCTACAGGTAAGACAGACTGATATCGCTGGCAACGTATCCCCAGTGACGCACTTTAGCTTCACCTTGGACACCACTCCCGGCACAATCACAGTGAACCCGATATCGCAGGACAACGCGTTAAATGCCGCAGAGAACAACCAACCATTAGTGATCACCGGCACGACATCCAACATAGCACCAGGGGATGTCGTCTATGTCGTCATCGGCAATAAACACTTTTATGATGCAACGGTAAAACCAGATGGCACGTGGTCATTAACTCTAGGTACTTCTATACATCAAAACATAATGGCGACCGACCGCGACTACTCAATACAAGTTGGTACCGTTGATACGGCAGGTAATTCGACGCCTCGCATTTCGACCCATCTGCTAGTTGATACGCAGAGTCCGATTCCACATATTGCAGTTGACTCAGTGACACAAGATAACGTGCTCAATGCTCTTGAATCTGGTCAAACTATCGCGATAACCGGAACAGTAACTGGCGATTACCAAACAGGTGATATTGTCAGCTTAAAGATAAACGGTGCAACCATTTCATCACTCACAGGCTCGGTTGATTCGAGTGGACATTTTTCTATTCCAGTGGCTGGTAATATATTGGAACATGCCAATATTCATACTAGCTATGCAAATGGCCAGTCTGGCTCGATACACTCAATAGAAGCCACCATAATAACCACCGATGCCGTAGGAAATGTTGGCAGTGCGACGACAGGTTCACAGGTATTCAGCGTTGATAATCATGTTAGCCTGCCGACAATTACCTTTGAAAACCCCGGACCTGATGGGCTTTACAGCAAAGCAGAAATAGCCCACGGGCACCCCAATACAGTCACTGCGACAATTACCCCACCGGGTGATGCTAAGGTTGGCGAACATCTCGTTGTTAACGGACAGGATCATGTATTAGATGCTCATACTCTACAGCATGGAATACAAATTGAAGTTCATCCTGGTTCTAATGTACAAGCAACAATGACTGACGAACACGGTAATACCGCAGGCAGCCAAGGTTTTGCTGCCAGTGCTATACCTGAACCTATCATTGTCAGGCCACCATCGGGAAGTCACCAAGTGTCCGGTACACTTGGTGTTCCACCTCTTGCCCCATCTCAAACGCCTGTCCCATCGGCGCAAAACGGTTGGCGTATCCACCTACCTAATGGTCAGTATGTAACAAGCCATCATGGGCAATATGGAACGTTAACTATTGACCCTCAAACTGGTCATTTACATTACCAAGAGCAAGCACAAGTCCACACTGGACCACATGGCAGTGCTTCAGGTATTGGTCAGCATGAAGATAAGTTCGAAATCGCGCTGCAAGGGACAAATCAGGATGAGGTGGTTGCCCACGTGAACGTTCAAATACTCAGTCATGGACCAGGGCATAGTGGCAAACTTACGGTTGGGACAGAGGTCGTTGATATGACGATAACACCAATTGTCCACGCATCTCACCCTGCCCCACCTCCACCGCCGCCAGTTCAGCATGACGAGCCAGAGGTCGCCTCTCACGAGGACTTCACGTTTACTGTAAGTGAAGACACTTCTCTAGATTTATCTCAGCATGCTCACCAGGAGTCAGACCAGAAAACTGACCACCATGGTGCTGCGGCTTATTTGGATGCCCTAGGTATTCAGCCCAATGCATCACCTACCACCGGGCACGATCAACCTGCAGACATGGACATCGTGCTTGCACAAGTCGACCAGCAACATGCCGTAGGTTACGATCAAGCACATTTGGATATGTCGGATGCACTTGAACATCATGATGCAGCCAATAACCATAACCAAGATGATGAACACCATCATCACAACGACGTAGATGGACTACCAGACATAGATCCAAATAACTAATGGTCGTGATTAATCATTAATGACGAAAACAAAAGGGAGCACGCTATGTGCTCCCTTTTTAATGATTGTTTCTTGTATCGTTCTGAACAAAGAATGGTTGTAATTCTTCGAGTTACCTTTCTCCAAATGCAACACTGATATTGGTATAGATCGGCTTCCAAAGGTATTGAAACACCGACTTCTCGCCCGTCGTGATGTCTACCTCACCTGTCATGCCGGGAAGAATGGAAAAGCTTTCAGGGTTATCACGAAAGTATGGCGTTTCCACAGACACCACCACTTCATAATAGATTTCACCTCGTTCACTTTGGCTTGTGGTCGGTGAAATACTCTCAACCTCCCCTTTTAAAGCACCAAAACGGCTGTAATCAAACGCATCAATCTTGATTCGAGTTGGCTGACCCACGTTCACAAAACCAATATCCCTCGGAGATAAGCGAGCTTTAAAATCGGCTTTACCGCCGACAGGAACAATCTCTACCACGGTTCCGCCTGGTTGAATAACGCCACCGTTTTGCGTACTTGGCAGGCTTTGTACCAATCCTTGTAGCGGTGACACTAACATAGTGTTCGTCAATTTCGCTTGGCTTGAACGCACCCGAGCGTTAAGTGCAGACAAATCTGATACTGCTTTGGATCGATCGTCACTGACTTTTGCTTTGGCCTCCGCAAGAAGTTGCTCAATTTTTTGCTCATTGCTGTCTGCCTGCTTAATCAGAACCGACTTCTTACCTCGAGCTTCTTCAATTTTCTGCTCTATGCTCGCCAACTTTTGGCGCATTTCAAGTACACGTAAACGAGAGATGTTCCCGGCCTTATAGCCTTTTTCCAAGATGTTCAATTCTTGCTTAGTGGCACTTAGCTCTTTGTCGTAGCTAGGTAGAGATTTTTCTACAACACGAAGCTGCTCTGCTATCTGCTCACTGTCCTTTTCCAGCACAATGCGTTTTTGATAGTAGAGCCCTTTTTGAGCATTTAACTGAGCTTTTTGTTGGCTAACGATCTCCGGGAAATCAATTTCAAACTCCCCAAAATTCGGCTCACGGTTATCCAGTAACGCGTTCATACGTTCGATACTCGCAAGCAAGGTTACTTGTTGAGATTTCAACTCTTCGAGAGCCGTGCGCTGGAAGGTCGCGTCAAATTCAACAAGTGGCTGACCTTTCTCTACCAATTGCCCTTCTTTAACAAGAATTTGCTTTAACTTACCGCCAATGGCACTTTGTAATACTTGCTTTTCCCCTTCAGGAATCACCGCACCCTTTGCCTTTGCGATTTCATCCACTTGAGTGACCACAGACCAAGTGACAAAAGCGATAACACACAAGGCAACTGACCATGTCGCCAGCGCCAATGTTCGAGCTGTATTTTGTGATTCAACAAGCTCGCCGTAACGCTTGCCAGTCTCGATAGATTTTTTAGCCATTAGCGACTCCTTGCTTTGACTCTACTTTTTGCTTTGGTAATTCTTGTGTGTCAGATAACTGCTGCTCTTGAGACTCTGATGGCTGCTCGAGAGGACCTGCATAAACCACAGCACCCTCGTCTAACACCACGACTTTATCAGCGAGCTTAATCAAATCAGGATCATGCGACGTATAGATCACCGTTGCTTTTCCTTTCTTCATCGCCAAGAACTCACCGAATACACGTTTAGCATTGGGATGGCCATCAGGCACCGGATTATCCATTAGGAACATCGGGTAGTCATAAACCAAAGCTTTCGCGTCAATAAGGATCTGAGCGACAGTGCCTGACAACATGTCAAACAGGCTATCCGGTTGGATGCTGCTGATAGAGGTATCCAACCCATCTGGTAACGTGGAGAACCATCGCTTGCCGCCAACCATATCAATGGCTGATATCATTTTCTGCTCTTCAACTTTATGCCCATCGCTCAACCACTCACGAATACTCAAGGTTAGTAAGTCGGGGTATGCTGCGCGAATGAAACACCAGTGACGATAGAGCTGTGGGTCGTATTGAACGAGGTTAACGCCTTCAAGCTCGACCATACCGTTTTGGATAGGCTGTAAACCAGACAACACTTCAATTAATGTCGATTTACCACTACCTGAAGGGCCTGTAATCGCCACAACATCGCCCGCTTCAACATCAAAACTTACCCCATTCAATGCAGGGCGACTCTGTTTAGGGTAACGGAGAGTCACTTGATCTAACTTCAAGTTCGGAGCAACCGTTGGCAATGGATGATGCTGGTAACTGAATTCACGTTCAGACGGCTGAGACAGAATACCATTTACCTGCAGCTTAGATTGATTAAAGCTATTAAAACGCATAGCACTGTTTGCCAACACCTGCGCAGGCCCAGTCACTTTGGAAATCAACATCATTGATGCAATCAAGCCACCGGGCGTCATCACTTGTTCGAAAATAAGTCCAATTCCTAAGCCCATAACAGCCAATGTTGAGCCCACTCCGATAAAGTAATAAATCGAGGTGTATCGACTTTGGAGAACCGATTGATTGAACGTCACTGTAGAGGCAAGCAGATTGGCCTTTTGGAAACGTTGGATCCAGTGCTCTGAAAACCCAGCACTGCGAATAAAGGCAAGCTTGGACGACAACTCATTAGTCATATTTTGACGATTAGTGCCCGCTACCGTCGATTGCATTGAGCGCTTACTACTCGAACGTATCGAGCGCTTAGCTAACAGGTAATACAGAACCAAAGAGACAATTGGAACCAATACCAGCCAGCCACCTAGCACACCTATCGCAAGGACAAAAATGGCAATGAAAGGCAAATCAAACAACGCATTACCGAGCGGTCCTGATAACACACCTGAAATACGCTCAGATAACATCACTTGGTTCTGTTGACTAGACGAGGCCGTTTGCTGGTTTTGAGCATAACTATTTCTTAATAGTCGCTGCACAAGGGATTGAGATATCTCGCGGCTGACTCGGTTAGACACAGAAGCAAACACTCGACTACGCAATGTTCTTAACCAGCCCATCATCACAAACAACAAGGCGGCACCAATAGCGATACCTTGCAGTTCGTGCCCAGCATCGCCACCAATAACATGGTCATAGATCGACATCGTGATGAATGGCACTGCGAGAGCAAATAAATTGGTGATAAAGCTGACTAAGAGCAATTTAGGAATGATAGGACGAAAAGCATGTAACCGTTCACCAACCCAATCCGGAGAAGCCTTCTCCAATGGAGCCCCTTCAATCACAATGCAAAATTGAGGAATGTCTGAAACGTCTTCATTACCATCAACGGCAACAAACTGTTTTGACTCCAAGTGACCAGAAACCAATTCATTTTCACCGAGAACCAGTAGAACTAATTTGTGATCGCCTACTTCATCTAGGTTGGCAACCAAGCGATATGGCAATGCAAGCCTATCAAACAGGGCAAACATATCATCAATCGATTCAATGCCGTTCTCATCAACCCATTGGCGAGCGAACAGTTGGATATTCGCATTAACTTCCAACTCTTTGAGCACAGAAAGGCTTTCAGTTTCCAGTCGGTTCATCGGCTCATGTTGACCGTCTGTTTCGCCATGGCGACTAGTATCTAAACGATTCATGCAATGACCTCCTGCTGATTAGTACTGTCTTCGGCAATCGAACCGTTTTCTACTGTAATTGTTCGACTCGCTAGTTCGCGAAGTTTTGCATGATAGCTCACCACCAATATAGTGCGCCCTGCCAAGACTTCTTCTTCCAACACCTTAAGCAGGTTACCGAGAGCATTGAGGTCTAGCGAGGAGTCTGGTCTCTCTAGCATGATAACGGGCTTGTCACTCGCCAATTGAGTCGCAATATTGAGCATCTTAATGTTGCCCATACTCAACAAAGAAGCACTCGTATGACCAATTTGTGTTTCTAACCCATCAGGTAAACGGGTAATTTCTTTGGTTAATCCTAAGCGCACAGCGTAATCATTGGCGCTTTGTGTTCTCTCAGGATCAAATCCACACAAATTATCCAGAATCGTACCTGAGACTAACTGCCCTTTAACCCCGCAGTAAGCTGTAGCTTGAGCAACAGATGCAATAGAAACGGCTTCACCATTAATGAAGCACTCACCCGCGGCTAAATCATCAATCCCTGCAATCGAAGACAGCAAGTGACTATTGGTGTGGCGATCTTCACTCTCTAACAGCACCAGTTCGCCTTTATTTAGCGTCACATCCGCCCTAGCGAATTCACCATATCTTTCAACGGTAGCTTGCTTGATTTCTAAAGTCTCAAAGTCAGAGATACTAAGCTCAGAACTGGCAGACTCAGACAGTGATAAGTCTCCTAACTTTTCTATTGCCTGATTAGCACTATGGATTGAATTAAGCTTGATTCGAACCCCAACCAGAGCACTCAGAGGCGCCACAGCTCTACCCGATAAGATGGAGCATGCTGCTAACCCACCCGTGGTTAATTGACCATCCAATACCCACAAGCTCCCGGTAATCACCAACAGAACAGAAGTCGCGAGTGCAGCAAGCTGAATACACTCTTGAGCGAAGGCGTTCTGTTCTTCTTCTTTGGCCCTGGATTGAGACCGGACATTATTGAGCGATTTAAACTGGTTAAAAATTCGAGATTCTACAGCCTGACGTTTAATACCCTGAATGGTTTGGCTAAGAAGAATCAAGAAGGCTTTTCTCTCCTTCTCATCTTTAGACGCTTCTTCACTTAAACTTTTCACGCGGATAGAGGACAGCCAAACAATACCAAGCGTAATGAGCCAAACTGCCAAAGGTATCGCCACTAGCTCACCGCCGATATAAGCCACCAGCCCGAGAAAGATCAATGCAAAAGGCAAATCGATAAAACCAGAAATTATGCCACCAGAATACCAATCCTTAACTTTGGATACCGATCCTAGTCCCTCTTCGACACCACCCACACCGAGCTTACGAAGGTGGCTTGATGATGCAGTCGTGACCCTTTCAACCAAAGTTTGGTAAGTCGCTTTTTCTGTATTGCTGGCCGCCGCAGACAAGAGCCATGTACGAACAAAACGTATGAGTGCTTCCATCGCTACGGCTAGTGTCGCCCCGACTAAAAGCAGCGTGGCCGTACCATAGCTTTGATTGGGGAGAATACGATCGTAGATCTGGAGAACCGTTAATGGAACGGCTAATGACAAGAGGTTAATAAGTAAAGAAGGCAGTAAGACTTTTCTTACTACCCCTTTGTTTTTTACTGACGTTACACGCATACACAATCCTTATCCATGCTTATGAAATAAGATTGGTACATAGTTTCATGTTGCGCAAGGTAACAAGCTGAATTTAAAATAAAAACACTCGTTTAATCACTAGACTAATTTCGAACGTATCGTTGTATCTCTACAGCATCAATTTGACTAGAATCCATAAACTCTTCAGCAAATCGTTTATAGACACCTGACGTAAGGAATAACTCAAACAGATCCTTGTCTAAATGGTTGTCTTCCACCATGAAGCTCATGATTCGAATCGATTCTGACAATGATTTTGCTTGCTTATATGGTCGGTCCGCACTGGTTAGTGCTTCAAACACATCCGCAATAGCCATAATTTTAGCTGTTAACGGCATATCCTCTCCTTTGAGCCCCACCGGGTAGCCTGTTCCATCGATTTTTTCATGATGTCCCCCAGCAATTTTAGATACATTGCGCATATGCTTAGGGAAAGGGAGAGACTCAAGGATTTGGATGGTTTGAATGATATGGTCGTTGATGATGAACCTTTCCTCACTCGTTAAGGTTCCCCGTTGAATCGATAAGTTATATACCTCTCCTAAATTAGCTTGGTACGTTGTAGACTTAAGCGTAAATCGTGCTTCATTAGTTGGAGGAAAATCCCAAGGAATCAGATGTTCTGGGCGGTCACTTAACAGTGGTTCAATAGCAGGAAGTTCAACATCCTCTTCGAAACGTTGTTTTTCAACCCATGAGATGCCCATAGTTTTACTTAGGGTCCGTGTCCATGTTTTAGCAGCTATCTCTTCTAAACGTCTGAGCGCTTCATCGTCAACAAATTCACTGCCAAGGTTGAGGTTAGCGATGAATTCAAAGTCCTTGTCAATTTCGGCATGGCGTTGAGCCAATTGTTCATAATATTCGTCTGGTAATTGGACGTTATTTTGCTTGAGTAAATCGAGTTCGCTTTCTCTTTTCAGAACTTCAAAACGCATCCGAATCTCATGAATACGATCATAAATAGTTTCAAGCTTTGTTGCTTTATCAACAATATGCTCTGGGGTCGTTATTTTACCGCAGTCATGCAGCCAACTCGCCATCTTTAGTTCGTCCCACTGTTTTGCATTAAGCTTAAAGTGATTGAACGCCTCGCCTTCCGACTCATGTGCGGCTTGTGTTAACCACTGCGTAATGATTGGAACTCTTTGACAGTGATTCCCTGTATATGGCGACTTTTTGTCTAGAGAGCCTGCAAATACTTGAATAAATGAGTCTAGCAATGCTTTTTGGTCATCAAGCATATTGTGTGTTTCTATGGTCACTGACGTAAAACCTAACAACGTTTTTAGGTAGTCAGCATACTGTTCATAATGTTCTTCGGCTCTACCATTCTCATACAAAACACCAAAAGAACCGATGACCTCTCCTGAACGTGATGAAAGCGGTATACAAATAATTTCTCCGTTGTTTCCCTTATCCCATTGAAGATCAATTCGAGGAAGCTCGTTGACATTGAAAATAGCAGGTTTCTTTGCAATAAATATCTCTTGAATAAAACGACTTGCATCTGATACTGGCACATTCTTAGCTTGTAACTTGTCATCTTCAATACCTTCCCACCAGATGAACTTTGGAACTAAGCTTTTTGCCTCAACATCTAACAAGTAGAGAAATACGCCATTGGCGCCAACAGCGTGAGCAGTATCTCGACACACTAAACTAAGCATCTCGTTCAGGTTTTCTTGTCTCGCAATGTTGTTTGTTAGAGAAATAAACTGCTTGATCGTTTCTTGCGTCGACATTTGAGCATGATTGAGTTCATGAATTTCTCGAATAACACTATCGCCCAAAGAGGTATCATCAAACCTAAAGCGTTCTATTTCTAACGCTCTTTTTGTTACTCGTTGAATGGGCTTAGAAATATATGTGGATACCACATAAATAACTGGCAACATTAAAATAAGGAGCAGGAGAGATGCATAAATCGTTTGTTTTTTGATGAGTAAACCAGTGTCAAACAAATCTGCAGTCTTGGTCGCCATTAACAGATGAATATGCTCACTGTTCAACGGCTTAATTGTGACAACCTTCCCAAGCCAACTCTCTCCATCAAATTCAAACTCCCCCAATACTCCTTCGCTCTGCTCTTTGTCTTCATCTAATAGCTTTAGAAGCATATCGCTTTTCAAATCATCTATGGCAGGATTTTGGGGCTCATCCACACCTTGATTTGCAATCATGGCATAAATATCTCCCTCATCGTTATACAAAGCTCTCAACGATGAATTAGTCGATAGAGTGTCCTTTAAAGAGGACTGCAAGTCTTCCAATAACACTCCTGCAGTAACAACTGTGCCGCCAGGACTCCTCCTAAAAACCGTTATACCGAGCGAGTCTTTACCCAAAATATGTATCGGCTTAGATACCTTGTTCGAACTATTGGCAACCAAACTTTCCCAGTTTGGTGTATTGCTTAATAACGGAGCAACATCTAAGTCTACAGAATGAATTTCTAGAAATTCACTATCAAGCCCCTTCGTATACAGTGCTCCACCTTTCTTTTGTATAAGTAAGTATCGAGTATTTGGGTCAATCGCTAAGTTCTGGCGTACCGTTTTATTTTCGAGGTGAATAACTCTAAAAAAATCACCAGAAGGATAGTAGAAAGAATAGGAAATGATGTGTGGGAACTGTTCTAGGAGGTAAATGATCTTTGGCAATAACCGTTCTCTCTCGCCAAGAGTCATTGTTTGATCATTGTCATTGTGAGCAAAAGAACTTAACGCAGAGAAAGCAGTACTGTAATGGCTATTAAGTTTATACCTTGTCTCAAGCTCAATACGATCAAACAGCTTACTGTTTGCTTCTAAAATAAGTGTGGAGAGACCTTTATTCGTAACAAAGATTTGAACGCCTGATGCGATAACAACAATGAAAAGGATTATCACCGTAAGGTGTATATGTATCGGTAGAGCCTTTGTGCTTTTTTTCATTATTGTTTACCCAACTAGACGATCACCTGCTTATAAAACAATAGTATCTAATTGGATTAATAGTATATTTTCTTTGTTATCTCATGTCTCATAGGTCCGAGAGTACCACTCTCCTCATTTCTTCTTACGACAATTCCACACGATACATGTCGAGATGATAGACGAATATGTTTTCTCTACTCCGCGTGATTGGAAACCACCTATAGAGAGTTAAACTATCATCCGTCTAACCAACCACAAGCTAACCTCTAGACATGCATTTACCTTCATTTAACAAACTAACTTCACTACAATTCTATTGTCGAGTAGCTAGACAGGCCATTCGTTAATCCAACAATATGCTTACTCCACCACTCTAACGTCGCTCTTCTCTTCTCAAAGAACTTATTCCGATTATAGGCATCACGAACCCCATCTCGATCCGTATGTGATAGCAAAGCCTCAATCACGACAGATTCGAAATCCGTCCTTTCATATAGAATCGTACTTCCCAGAGATCGAGTACCATGAGATGTCATCTTCCCCGACAAGCCCAAGCGCTTAAACGCTGCATTGATCGTTTCGCTATGAACTGGCTTTTTTAATGAAGTTCTGGAAGGAAAAACATATTCACTACCGCGACTAAGGCTCTTAGCGGCTTTTAGTATCGAGATCACCTCTGGTGTCATTGGTATTTTGTGCATCAGCCTATTCTTCGCCCTCTCAGCTGGCAGATACCAAACTTTTTCCTCGAAAGAAAACTCTTCCCACCTAGCTCCTGTTGATTCATTGGAACGGGTCAATGTATGTAGCTGAAACTCAAACAATAACTTGTTTGCAGGTCGCATGGTCGATTGAACGACCATCGTCAGCAGAGTAGGAAGCTCTTTAATATCAATACAAGCGAAGTTGCCTCTCTTAGGCTTTTTAAACACATCTCTCATAGAGCCAATAGGATTATTGTGGATATAATCATTATTTACAGCAAAGTTCATGATGCGACGAAATAGAGCAGTAGTCCGAACAACGGTTTCTAACTTACCTTTTCTCTCAAGAGGTCGCATTGCATCAATCCACATTGAAGCTCTAATCTCTTTGACTGGAACGTCACCTAGCTTGGGATAGATATGTAAGTTTAGTTTTTTTCGGTAACCCTCAGCCGTTTTCTTGGCCACTCGACTAGCCGCAGTTTCTAACCACAAATCTCCGATTTTTCTTACCGTGTTGCAGGCTTGACGTTTTACTTCTAACTTCTTTTTTTTGTGTTCGACTGCGAGATCTTTTCCCTGCGCTCTCAATTTGCGAAATTCTGCTGCTAGCTTTCTTGCTTCGAGTAGACTTACCTCTGGATATTTACCTAACCCTAAATTCGACCCTCGACCATCGAGTTTGGTAAATCTCAATTCCCACGCTTTTGTTCCGGACTTACGAACCGACAAATATAAACCTTGGCCATCGTGAAAACGTTGCATCGTTTTTCCATTTGCAACCTTTGCTTTTTCGACGCCTTTCGCAGTCAATTTTGTGCGCATAACACCCTCACTTCTAATCAAAAATGTATAGATTTTTGGAAGCCAAATCTGGCTTTAGAGTTGATATACATTTTTCATGAAAAAGCTTTTTCATCCATACAGTTACCGAGAAGAGGATATCTTTCGATCTGCTGAAGCGTACTGTAACTTTTTAACGAAAATGTATAACGGTGCCGGCAGGGATAAGTTAACTATACATGCCCTTATACGTCTAGGCGCTGGATTTTGTTGAGAGATGTGGACCTTATTGAGAGGTAAGAATTTGATTTTGATATAAAAAAAGACGTCCTAGGACGTCTTTTTTCATGAATGTGGCGGTGAGTGAGAGATTCGAACTCTCGATACGTTGCCGTATACACACTTTCCAGGCGTGCTCCTTCAGCCACTCGGACAACTCACCGAATCAAATTTTGGTTGGTATCGTTAACCAACGAGGCGCTAATTTAATGATTATGTGCCTGATGGTCAAGGCTAAACACGAAAAAAAGCGCCCTTTTGCGTTTGTTTGCTCACTATCTAGCTAAATTGCATAAAACAGGGGCAATTATGCTTCTTGATAGTAGCCAGGTACTCGGAACCAGCGGCGGCACTGATCGAGGAAGTAACCGTAAAGTACCCCCATACCACAAGACACAACTGCGTTACTCGCTACTGCCGTGATGATTTGGTCAGTAGATGCGCCTACGGCTAACAAAATGCCTGCGTAGACTGGAGATTGGAACAATACGTACGCCACCAAATCAGATACGTTCTTCATGAAAGATGAAGGTGAAAGCTTGTTGCCTTGGCGCAATACCCAGTCACGGAACATGCCATAAGGCCATGCAATTGCGATGTTGACCGGAATAGACAACGTACGCGATGCCAAAGACTGCTCGAACGTCATACCCGAGATCAAAATCTCAATGATCATCCCTGTGATAAAACAAAAAACCACCATAGCAAAAGTATCCGCTGCGGCGTTACGAATACAAAATGGTCCACGAGACTTCATTTACAACCTCTAAAATCAAACACTATTAAAAACGACATCTATAAAATGATTTACTGCATTTAAAACCACATAGCAGTTAATGACGCTATTAGAGCATAATATTTCTAGTTTATGATTCCGTTTTAAAATCCCAGTTGTAAATTAATAACCAACTTTAAGCCCAAAAGTAGCACCTTTCACCAAAACCAGTAAAAAGCACCGTTAAAGGACCTAAAATGAAGTTAAAAAACGTAATTTACTTACCAACGAACAACTTAGCTCGCGCTAAAACACAAAAAACCAGACGAATATCTGGTAAGCGAATTTCAAAAAGATCGGCTTATGCTAGTTGGAGAAGGATTTTCAGAGTAAATGCGAAGTTTGTGAGATTTTATGAATGGACAAGGACAGAAGAAGCAACTCGAACCTCTGTTCAAGCGGCTTCCTCTTTATGAGTGAGGTTATTGATCTGCCAATAAAATGGTGAGCTGATCGATGTCTTCTTGTTCAGGAGATAATGCGTTGATCAAGTGACTTTCAATACGTTCGATCACGCCTCTTAACTCCTGCGTGACGCTCGGTTGAACACTGTCAAAAATATGAGCGAGCGTTGTCATCGCTTGTTCTAAGTTACCATCATCTAACGCCATGTAAAAATTCAAAAGCAATGCCTCTACATTACGCGGCTTCGCTGGCTCGTCTCCCTGCTTATTTTGATATTGGTAGAGGATTGAAGAATGGCGATACAAGGCATCATCCAACTCAGACTCAACAATAGGTTTAGCAATAATGTGGTTGGCACCAACATCGAGCATCCGCTCTTGTGTCTCTTTAAATACATCGGCTGTACAACCGAAGATCAACACAGATTTTGCAGGCGAGTCCATAGAACGAATCACAGCGATTGCCCCTACCCCATCGAGTACTGGCATATGGTTGTCCATTAAGACCAAATCGAACTCTTGCTTGGCGACCTGCTCGACCGCTTGCTGTCCATTCTCCACACACACACACGTAAAGCCTTTGGCTCGTAAAAAGGTTTCCATAATGATGGTATTGGTTCGATTGTCTTCGACGATCAGAGCGTGTAATCCTTGGCAATCAAGCTTATGTGTGTTGGTCGATTCCGAAACACCCGCTTCACACGGATTGAGCTCCAGTTCCACCACAAACTTGGTGCCAATACATTCTTGGCTTTGAACGCTAATGCCACCTTTCATGTGTTCAGAGATCTGCTTAACAATCGCTAGCCCTAAACCCGTTCCACCAAATCGACGCATCGTTGAAGATTCGGCTTGCTCAAACGGTCGGAAAATTCGTTTTTGCGCATCGGGATGAATGCCAATTCCAGAGTCTTTGACGGTGATAATAAGCTTAGCGTGATCGCTCTGTATCTGTTCTTCCAACTCAACTTCAACAAAACCGCGATCCGTAAATTTCACGGCATTATTAAGAAGGTTAAACAGTACTTGGCGAAGGCGTGCTTTATCGTTGTTGTACCATCGCCCTTGTGGAACATTTGAGACCACTCGGAACTGTAAGCCCTTTTCAGCACAAAGTGTGTGGTAAACACTGTTAATACTGCCGAGAATGGACTCGATAGGAAATGGGGTGTTATCAAGCTCGATATGACCTTGCTCTATTTTGGAGTAATCGAGGATCTCGTTAAGCAACGTCATCATATGATCGCCAGAATCATACAAGGTATTGAGGTGCTTCCTTTGCTCATCAGTAAGTGGCGTCTTTAACAAGATTTGCGCGGTGCCTAGCACACCATTCATCGGTGTTCTGATCTCATGAGAGAGTGTGGCGAGAAAAGCAGTTTTCGCATTGGTAGACGCCTGAGCCTTCACCCTCTCTTGCTCTAAATAAACGGTTTTTTCGTTAAACTTAGTCACCAAGTGGCCGATTTCATCCTCACTATCATAAGCAATATCGATGATGCCTCCGGTCTTAGAATCATCGACTTTTTGAGCGATTCGCACTATCGGTTCAACGATGTATCGATTTAGCAAGTAATATCCGACCAGCACACAGAGCAATAAGAATGGAATAATACCTCGCTCTACACTCATGACTTGTTCAAACACTTGATCGGCAACTTTTACCTTTGCGTTAACAACGTCCATCTGCCAATTGAACGCTCCGAAGTCTAATTGGCTGATGTAAATGTCTTTGCTGAGTTGGAAATTGTGCTCAATCACGACTTGCGAATCAGCGTCACGGATAACCACCCCTAAAGAATATTGATTTGTATGCTCTCGAATAAATTGGAATAAAGCTTCTAAAGAGAGATCCACTGTTGCCACGCCAGCAAATAGCCCATCTTCATAATAGGGTGCAGACGCCGTAATCATTTGAACCTGAGTGAAAGTATCGATGTACACGCCAGACCAAGTGACGGTTCCTGGAGGCGCATTGGCCACAGATTGATACCAAGGTTCGTTGTCGTAACCGCCAGATTCAGGATTGTTGTATGAGTGGATCTGATCCAACCCACCCGTTTCATTCTTATTGAAGAATAAGCTTGTGTATTGCCAACGAGCACCGTCTAGGGTTGGCTTCGGCCATAGGCCACCACTGACAATGATGTCGTCACTCACATGAAGGAGTTGAGGAATCGTCTTTTGTAAGGAGATGCTCTGCTCAGGCGTTTGCCCTAGTCCTACCAGACTATTAAGCAGACCAACTGAGCTGGTCAGCGGCTCTTCTATTTGAGACGCCAACAACTGCGTACGCAAATCGAGATTACGTTCGAGTTTGCTTCGAACTGGTGGCTCAACAACGAGATACACAACAGAGCCAATCGTAGCAATGAAGAAGCACAAATAAAGTGTTAGGGCGAGAATGCTTTTTTTTCTGAGTGACGAGCGAATTTCCATAGATGTAGCCGAATCATTCCCTAATATCGATTTATCACTAATTGATTGGTAATATGAGCGCAACCAACCAGCCCATTAACAAATGGTATTCTATTTTGAAACTACAAGACATCCTTTCTCTTCCAGAACTTGATGGAAAACTACTAAACCTAGCGAAAACTCAAGGCTTCGTAACGGCAATGGCTTCTGCGCCAAACGTGCTGAACCCTCAAGAGTGGCTGCCATTCCTATGGGGCGGTGAAGAAACAGCACCCTTCACAGACGGCGAGCAACTAGAACAGTACATTGATGAGATTGTTCAAATGTGGAACCAAACTCGTCCAGCGCTTCTAGAAGGCACGTGGCAATGGCCAGAAGGCTGTGAGTTGGATGATCAAGATATCGTGTCAGCAAACACGCGTGATTTCTGTGAAGGTGTCCTTCAGGGTTGGCAGTTGACTCGTGATGATTGGGAAACCCTAATGCCAGAAGATAGCGAAGACAGCGCGTTACTGGGCGGCGTTCTGCTTTCTCTGACGATGCTGTACGATCCAGAAACAACAATAGCAACACTGGCAGAACAAGGCATGGAAGGTCTTGAGCAATTTGAAGAAATCTTCAATGCAATGCCAATGATGCTTGGCGGCTTGACTCAGCGTGGTGTCATGCTGGCAGAAGAAGAGTAAGATTCTCTGCTCTGTTGAATACACTAAATGAAAAAGCTCTCCAAGTCGGAGAGCTTTTTTGATCAATCTAGAATGACATGGGGAATATAACGCGCCATATCTTGGGTAACTAAACTGCTGTCTTCACGAATAGAGATACCCGCAGCTTTATCGTTTACTAACCAACTGCCAATTAAAGTATGACTAGAACCAAATTTGGGTAACGGGTAGTACTGCTGAACAATGTTATGAGCCGACTCATAGGGACCTGGGGTTTTCACTAAACGCTGTCCATTCTTCACAATCTCTATATTCGCGCCTTCGCGAGAAAACAGTGGTTTGATGACGTAGTCTTTCAAAAGGTCCGCTTTTGGATCATTGGCAAAATACGCCGGCAGTAAATTAGGATGGTTTGGAAAGCGTTGCCACAACAAAGGAAGCAGTGCTTTGTTAGACAGAACAGATTTCCACATCGGCTCTAACCAGTTCACGCTCGCCGTTGCCAAGTATTGGCTGTATTCCTCTTCAAACATAAATTCCCATGGATAGAGTTTAAACATCCATCGAATCGCTCGGCCATCGGCATCGACGAAACGCCCTTCTTCCGTTACGCCAATATCTTCGACGTAGACGAACGCGGTCGACAGTCCTGCTTCTCGAGCGCAGTCTTCTAAATATTGAACCGTGCCTTTGTCTTCTTCTGTGTATTTACAACAACTGAAATGAAGCGTTTGCCCTGGCTGCAATTTGGCGATTTCCGCAAAACGTTCAATCAAGAAATCTTGCAAGATGTTGAATTGATCGGCTCGTTGATGGATACGCCCTTTGTTCACGACATCTTCTAACCACACCCACTGCCAAAAACCCGTTTCAAATAAAGATGTGGGGGTATCGGCGTTGTTTTCCAAAAGCTTTGCGGGTGATGAACCGTTGTAAGCAAAGTCCAACCGAGAATAAAGCGACGGCTCTCTACTTCGCCAAGAAGAAGCAACCTGAGACCACATGGATTCCGGAATCGTGCATTGGGTCAGTAACTGCTCACTTCGAATCACCTCATCCACAACTTCAAGGCACATTTGATGAAGCTCCTCCGTTGGCGCTTCTATATCTCGTTCAATTTGCTCTAATGTGAATTGATAGTACGCACTCTCATCCCAATAAGGTTGGTCGTACATAGAATGAAACCCAAAACCAAACTGGCGTGCTAAATCACGCCAGTTTTCTCTTTCTTGTATTTCTCTTCGAAACATAAATGCTGTTAACCGCCTCGACCAACAGAGACTGCTTTACCAAAGCCACCTCGGGACATGGCGCGCCCTATCGTGCCACCACCTCGTTTATTTAAGTTGCTGGTTGCGACTTTAGTTGATTGGTTACGGTAAGAACCATAGAACTGCCCTGCACCGTTGTAATACTTCGACTTGTAGCGATACATCGGCTCTGAGTAGTAACTCTTGTTGTAACCACTCAAGCCACTCACTGCGCGGCTAAAGAAGTAGCCACCAACAAACGGGACATACGAGCGGTGACGTGAGCTGTAATAACAATCGTCTTCATAGAAATCGTCTTCACACTCAAACTCGTTGTTATAGCGCGGTGCGTTTTCTTCTGCTCTCGCCATCGCTTCTTGGTACGCTATTTCACATTGTTCGCTGAATTCTGGCGCGTCTGATTTGCATTCATCCGCATCAACATAGATATAGCCTTCTGTTTCTGACTCTTGAGTCGCCAGAAAGAAAATGCCACCGAAAGCGACAAACGGGATGATTCGCCCAACTTTGAAGCTTTTATCCATCGAAGATCGTTTTACGTTGGAACTGCGTTTCATCGCCCCTCCTAGTAAGTCATGCAAGCTGCGTTAAGTACACCGACAGAGATAGAGACTCCCGCGAGTACAATACCTGCGGGCACTTCGTCGTTCTCGATACGCTCAGAGACTTTAGGCAATAGAATGAATCGCACAATGCCAAAAGCAATGATTTGAGCCAACATGGCAACAACGCCCCACACCATAAAATCAACAATATTGACTGAGTTCGTTGCCGCTCCAGCAATGGCTAAGCAGTAACCAAGAAAAGCACCACTCAGTGCGACTGCTGCTGCGGTGTTTTTTTCTTCTTTGATTAGGTGCCATTCATCGTATGGCGTCAGTTTTACGTAGACGAATTTAAACGCCAGCACGAAGACAATCGAGACGGAAAAGTAGAGAAGAAAATTGGGAAAACCTGCCAACAGGTCAGCAATCATGTGCATTATTTGTCCTTATTCATGTCGTTCCATGCAAAATTATCAATGCGCTCATCTGCAATGTAGAACAGCTTGGTATTTGGTGGCACTTCTGCTTCGAGCTCAGGGTTTAGCTCAATGCCATTGCCAAGATCGAAGGCGATCAATGTGGCCTGATGATGCTTTTTAATGAAGCTGAACACCTTTTCGACACTGGTTGTCGCCTGATCTTCAGGGTAAATCACCGAGTATTGCGTCATACCTCGAGTAGAAGCTAATAACTCTTGGTGTAGAGCACTTGAACCGGGGTCCACGGCTGCTTTCGCCAGCATCTCAGCACCTACGGCAGGTATACACTCCGCTTTAGGGCAATGCTGGCTCAACAATCTACCTAAAGCATCATCTTTAAAGTAGGCAAGCAAGTGTGCATCAGGATTCACAGAGGCACAATACAAGGCGGCCGAGAGGGTAATGTCATCGGTGAGATTATCAACAATGATACAGTTGGCGCTGGTGATGTTGGCGTTTTTCATCTCTTGTGCATCGGTGTAACTGTTCACCTTGATGAAACCGATCTCACCCGGTAGCGGATTCTCTATATCAGAACGGCTACATAACACAATGGGACGCTTACCCGCTTCTTCATGCTGCAACATACGAATAAGTTGCATGGTCCTTGCGCCATTCCACCCCAACAATACGATATGGTTTTCCACTCTTACTCTCCGTTTACCTAATATACCCGCTCGCCAATAATCGATTGCACCGCCTGCAACACGCCCCAAAATGGCCGCAAACAAGCTCAAGCCACCAGGAATGATAAACAGAACCACGACCCATTTCCCTGCATCCGTCGTTGGTGAATGATCACCATAACCAACCGTCGACGCAGTCACCATCAGGTAATAAATGAAGTTAGAGAAACTGTCGGTAAGTGCATGCTCCCCCGCGAGAGCCAGCAACAGCCAAGAAATACCAATGTAGCTACCGCTAATGACGAGAAGGTTTCGGTTGCTTAATTTGAAAAGATGGGTGCTCAGCCACTTTTTCAGTACTAGCCATACAGCCATAAGTTTCCGATTCCTTTCTGATTACTATAAGTAAATACTAACTCATTGATTGTAAGAAACAAAAAAACCAGCCAAATTCGGCTGGTTTTTGAGATTTGTCTTAACAAACTGATGTCTGGGCAGACAGAACGACTATGTGTTCCCTTTCACTTGCATATTCAGTTGTTCAGCAAAGTCTAGCATGCGGTTCAATGGGATGAGTGATTTCACACGCAACGCTTCATCAACGAAGATTTCGTGTTCTTCACCACCTTCATTCAATGCTTTTTCAATCGCTTCAAGACCGTTCATTGCCATCCAAGGACAGTGTGCACAACTGCGACAAGTCGCACCTGCACCAGCAGTGGGTGCTTCAATCAGTTCTTTCTCTGGCACCAGTTGTTGCATTTTAAAGAAGATGCCTTTATCGGTTGCAACAATCATTTTCTGATGAGGTAGCTCTTTCGCTGCTTTGATAAGCTGACTCGTAGAACCAACCGCATCAGCCAGCTCAACCACGCTAGCTGGTGATTCTGGGTGCACTAGGATTGCCGCATCCGAGTATACGTTCTTCATCTTACGCAGTGCGTCCGCAGAGAACTCGTCATGAACTACGCACTCACCTTGCCACAACAGCATATCTGCGCCAGTCTTGTTTGCGATGTAAGAACCTAGGTGACGGTCTGGGCCCCAAATGATTGGCTTATCTTCTGCGTCTAGGTGTTCAACGATTTCCAGTGCAATACTAGACGTTACAACCCAATCAGCGCGTGCTTTAACCGCCGCAGAAGTGTTTGCGTATACCACGACCGTATGGTCAGGGTGAGCGTCGCAAAACTCGCTAAACTTGTCCGCTGGGCAGCCAAGGTCAAGTGAACATTCCGCTTCTAGTGTTGGCATTAGAATGCGTTTTTCTGGTGTTAAGATCTTTGCAGATTCGCCCATAAAGCGAACACCACCAATGATCAATGTGCTTGCTGGGTGACGGTTACCAAATTTCGCCATCTCTAACGAATCACCAACAAAACCACCCGTTTCTTCCGCTAATGCTTGGATCTCAGGATCGGTGTAGTAGTGTGCGATAAGCACGGCATCTTTCTCTTTAAGCAGCTTTTTGATTCGCTCGATGTAATCGGCTTTTTCTTCTTGGCTTAATGGGATTGGTTTTGGAGGGAATGGGTAAACTGTCTCGATTTTATCTAATATGTGGCTCATTGCTCTTGCTCTTGCTCTTGCTCTACGCAACTTCCTTTAATCCGAGTATTGTAACCTCGTTAATTTTCAAAAACCAACCCAGAGCGGGAATTTCTAGCAGTCTAGCCGTATATCTTTGACGCAAATAACTATTCTATCGACTAAATAGAATTGGGTTATTGCAAAGAAAAACCAGTGAAGTAAAACGAGCAAACAAGAAAAAAGGAGCCGAAGCTCCCTTTATTAGTCTCAATGTATGAGTTTTATTACTTCAGCTTAGCGCTCGCGATTTTCGCTGACGCACTGCCGGCATATTCATCGACAACTTGCTGATAGTATTTCTTCGCTTGTGCAGCATTATTGTTACGCTCAGCAATATCGCCTAGCTTAACCAATGCGTCTGCACGCTTGTTAGAATCTTTGTAAGAAACCACAGCGGCAAAACTCTTCGTTGCTTCTTTGTCTTGCTTCTTAGCAAAATACAACTGGCCTAGCCAGTAGTGGGAGTTTGCTGAGTAAGTCGAGTTCGGGTAATCCTTTTGGAACTGCTGGAAAGCCGCGATAGCGCCCGTGTAGTCTCGTTTCTTAAGGATCAAATCCACGGCATCTTGATAAGCAGTTTGCTCATCAGCGTTGGACGTGTATTTACCACCTGTTTCTGCAGGCTTGGTTTCTTTTACTGGCGCAGCTTTCATTTCACCACGCACACGATCTAGCTCGACAAACAACTCACGTTGACGCTTTAACATTTGCTGCATTTCGTAGCTATTGCGTTCTAACTGACCACGTAGATCACTGATCTCTTGTGACATTTGGTCAATTTGCTCTTGCATTTGGAGCTGAACACGGTTGCGATTTTGCAGCAAGCGCTCTAAACGCTCGACATCTGATTCTGAAGAAGATCGAGTTGATACTGATGATGTGCTGTTGAGATCTGATACTGGAGCTGGTGCAGCGAACGCGAAGTTCGCTGCACTTGCCAGTAACGTAAGCGTAACAGCGCGCTTAGTGTTACTGAACATGAGGTTTACCTCGAATTAGTATACTAGAACCGCGCGACGGTTTTTAGCGTAAACATCTTCTGATTGACCTAGAAGAAGTGGCTTCTCTTCACCGTAACTAACGATTGCGATTTGGTCAGCTTGAACACTTAGCGCTTGTAGGTAGTTTGATACTGCTTCAGCAC
This sequence comes from Vibrio sp. 10N.222.52.B12, assembly GCF_002875385.1. Classification (NCBI taxonomy): domain Bacteria; kingdom Pseudomonadati; phylum Pseudomonadota; class Gammaproteobacteria; order Vibrionales; family Vibrionaceae; genus Vibrio; species Vibrio sp. 10N.222.52.B12. The sequence continues at coordinate 87,537 of NZ_MDAW01000116.1, forward strand.
GACGCTCGCCTAGTGCGATGTTGTACTCTGGTGTACCACGTTCATCAGCGTGACCTTCGATTGTCACTTTAAGAGCAGGGTTCTTGCTTAGGTAAGCTGCGTGAGCTGCTAGCATCTCTTCGTAGTCACCTGCAATTGTTGAGTTATCAAATGCGAAGTAAATAGTTTGAGTTTCGCGTAGTGCTTGCTCTTTTAGCTCTTGCTCTGTCAATTGACCGTTTGGATCGATTGGCGTTACTACTGTTGTTTCAGAACCGCTAGTGTTGGTTTCTGCACCCGTATTTGAAGCCGCGTCATCACTTGAGCTACAAGCCGTCATTGCCATCACAGGAATCGCGATTAGCAGTCCTTTTAGAACCTTGTTCAGTTGCATCTTATTTTCCTTTATTAATCAATTTTATTACTACAAAAACGGTGACCATGCGGGAGCTCTGACACGCCCATTTGTTGCCGGTAATCTAGCTTTAAATCGACCATCAATTGACACCATCGATAGTACGTTTTTCTTGTTGTAGATTGAGCTATAGATAACCATGCCACCATTTGGGGCAATGCTCGGAGACTCATCAAGCAATGTTTTTGTTAGTACCTGAAGAGCACCTGTTTCCAAATCTTGCTTAGCCAAGTTGAAGCCCGAATCACTGCGATTCACCATGACAAGGAATCGACCATCAGGAGTGATTTGACCACCTAAGTTTTGGCTGCCTTGCCAAGTCAAACGGTTAGTAGAACCGCTGCCCAAATCTACTTGATAAATCTGAGGTTTACCACCCCTGTCAGATGTGAAAATCAGTGATTTGCCATCAGGGTGCCAGTACGGTTCTGTATTATTTGATCTGCCACGCGTAATTTGTGTCAGCTTACGAGTTTTCAGATCCAACGTGTAAACCTGAAGTGAACCGGTCTTAGAAAGAACCAAAGCTAACTGACTGCCGTCAGGCGAAAATCTTGGCGCACCATTGTGACGAGGGTATGACGTAATCTTCTCTCGCTCGCCGGTGTAGATGTTCATAATGAAGATCTCAGCTTGGCCGTTCTGGAAACTCACGTAAGCCAATTTCTGGCCATCAGGAGACCATGCTGGAGACATCAGTGGCTGTTTAGATTGAAGTACTAAACGTTCGTTGTAACCATCGTAATCAGCAACACGCAGCTGGTAAGGGAAGCGATCTTTGTCGTTTACAACAACATAAGCGATACGAGTCATAAATGCGCCGCGTTCGCCAGTCAATTGCTCGTAGACAAGGTCCGCAATTCGGTGAGCGTACTCACGCATGCGTGGGCCTTCTACCGTCGCTACCTTGTTAAACAACACGTGGTCTTTGGAAAGAACCAGTTCTCCGTCATCACCGAGAGCTTTGCTCTGACCCTTCGTTAATTGGCCACGAACAACGTCAACTAACTGGTAGTTAACCACGTAGTTACCTTGTTCGTTTTTCTTAATTGAACCGGTCAATAATGCATCTACGCCCAAGCCGGTCCACGCATCAAAGTTTACTTCTGATTCGTTGGTTGGCGTTTGTGGCATTTTGCTGGTCGGTACCGGGCTGAATTTACCACTGCGTTGCAAGTCAGAAGCAATCACAGCGGAAATATCAGTCGGAAGAGGCTCACTGCCTTCCCACTTAAAGGGAACAACAGCAATTGGTCGTGCTGAATCAATACCATCGGTAATCACCAGCTCTAATGCAGCGTGAGCCACATTCGTTAGACTGCCAAGCAGTACAAACATTCCTAGTAAAAGGCGTTTAATCACGTCTCAGTTCCTTAAATTAATAATCAACTGTTAAGTTAATATCACGAATTTTATCTATAATTGCGCGGTCTTTTGGCATAGGGAAATTGCCAACTTGGTTTACTGCACTCTTTGCCGCACCACATAATCGAGCATCACCGCTAATGACTGAAACGCCACTTACTACGCCATCTGTTCCAGTTGGCACAAGCTTAATATTCAGCCTACACGACTTTCCCACAAGGTAATCATCCTTAATGATTCGACTTTCGATTAGCTGTTTATAGATGGCTGCATAACGACCAACTTCCGAATCAACATGTTGATTCTTCGCTACTTGGTTAAGTTCGGATTCACTTTCTAGACCAGCAAAAATGTCATCCAACGCCGCTTCTTGCTCTTTGCGTTCACGCTCTGCTTTCTCTGCGGCTTCTCGAGCTTTACGTTCGCGCTCAGCGGCCTCTTTGGCTGCTTTTTCTTTCGCGATGCGTTCTTGCTCGGCTTTTGCTGCGGCTTCACGTTCACGTTTCGCTTTCTCTTCGGCTTCTTTCGCCGCTTTCTCGCGCGCTACACGTTCTTGCTCCGCTTTACGTGCGGCCTCTTCTTTGGCTTTACGCTCTTGTTCGGCCTTTGCTGCCCGCTCTTTCTCTTTACGAGTGCGTTCTTCTTCGGCCTTACGTTCTTGCTCTTTCTTTTTACGAGCGACCTCCGCTTCGCGAGCGGCTTTTGCATCTTTTGCTTGCTGCTCTTTCAGCTTACGAATTTGCTCTTCTTCAGCTTTGCGATTCTTTTCCAGCTGCTCAGCTTCACGTCTCAGTTTATCAAGACGATCTTGCTCTTTTTTTGCCGCTTTCTCGCGTTGCTGACGAATTTCTTTGGCTTGTTGTTGGACAAGCTTCGGGTCAATAACAACCGCCTGCACCATCTGCCCTGTCGGCTCGGGTTTAGACATGTTGAAATCTGTACCCCAAAGTAACGCTACGACCAAAAGCGCATGCAAACCAACCGATATTGCTATCGGCTTGGTGTATTCTTTGGTTTTCTTCTTGTTGTCTTTCATAGATGTTCGATGTCTATTCCCTGATATCGGTCATCAGACCTACTTTAGGGATGCCAGCCCGACTTAGCTCATCAAGCAGAAGTACCACATCTGCGTATGGCGTTGCGGCATCACCCCCTACTGCAACCGGAGAATCAGGTTTGATTTCCCGCTCTGCTTTCACACGAACAATAACGTCTTGTAGTGATAGACCGCGTTGAACCTCTTCATCATTCACGCTTAGGCCCAAATTACCATCGCGATCGATTTCAATAATGATGAAGCTACTGTCTGTTTCACCAGCAAGATCTTGCATTGATTCCGCGGTAGAGGTTTTTGGAAGGTCTACATCCACACCTTGAGTGACAAATGGAGCGGTCGCCATGAAAATAATCAGCAGTACAAGCATAACGTCGATATAAGGTACAACGTTAATCTCTGCGGTCATTTTACGCTTTTTAGGTTGGTAACCCGCCATGCCTTATTCCTTATTCGCGCTGTCTCGACCCGCCATTGCTTGACGGTGCAGGATGCTGTGGAATTCTTCAGAGAAAGTTGCGTATGTATGCTCTAGCTTGCTTACTTTGTTGCTTAGACGGTTGTAAGCCATTACCGCAGGGATTGCAGCAAACAGACCCATCGCTGTTGCGATCAGTGCTTCTGCGATACCGGGTGCCACCATAGATAGTGTTGCTTGTTTCACTTCACCCAATGCAATAAAGGCGTGCATGATACCCCATACCGTACCAAATAGGCCGATGTATGGGCTGATAGAACCGACCGTTGCGAGGAACGGTAAACTGGTTTCTAGTTCATCCACTTCACGAGCTACAGAAACGCGCATTGCACGCCCTGTACCTTCCATGATGTAGGCTGGTGAGTTTGCGTTACTCTTACGCAAGCGTGCAAATTCGGTAAAGCCTGCATAGAAGATTTCTTCTGTGCCACCGATGTCGTCTTTACGAGCTTTCACTTTTTGGTACAGCTGTGAAAGATCGGTACCAGACCAAAATTTGTCTTCAAAGGACTCAGCGTCTTTTGATGCTTGAGACAGTACTTTGCTGCGCTTAATGATCATTGCCCATGACGCAATTGACATGCCTAGTAGGGTCAACATCACAAGCTTTACCAACAGACTGGCCTGAAGAAAGAGATCTAAAATGGAAATATCAGCAGTCACTATTTGTTAGCTCCGAATTGATAAAAGATGGGATAGCTATTGGTTTCATTTTCTTATTATCGATACATGCTACCTTAACAATTGTCTTGCACAATGTTTTGCCTTCATCATTGACTAACTCTTGACAGAATTGCAGGGATGCACGCTTTATTTCTGACACTTGGGTAAGAACGGTCAAATGCTCGTCCAGTCTCGCCCCTTGGTTGAAATCGATATCCATGTGTCGGACAACAAAGCCAATGTTTTGTTCCAATAACACATGTTGAGAAATGCCTTTTGCACGCAACATCTCAGTGCGTGCGCGTTCAAAGAATTTTAAATAATTAGAGTGATATACAACGCCACCCGCATCGGTATCTTCATAATACACGGTGATCGGCCAGCGGAAGGGATTAGATGTGCCTTGCAAGGGAGTACCAGTACTTTCAATTCTTTAAAGCAATTACTATAACTGAAGCGGCAGTAATTGGTACTGAGCGAAGGGAATATTTTTGAATTTTGTAGAAAAAATAAAAGCCAGACAAGACGTCTGGCTTTTTATTCGATGATTTAATAACCGACTTTATTTCAGAGTGTAACGCTTACATGAAATAGAGTGCTGTTAAATAAACTAAGATAGCGAGTGAGAAATAAGGGCTGAACAATACTTGCCAGTACCAATTTCTTGGCTTGAAGCCCACACCGTAAACCATGCTTGAGCAGACTGCCCAAATCAGTGCCGGTGCGATAAACGCATTAAAGCCACCAATTTCTCGATGGTATGCGTTTGGATCCCACATCACCAATCCTACATGCATAAAGCCGAGGATTAAGGCCAAGACTCTCAGTAGAGTCTTGTCCATTGGTGCGTGAAGTTTCGCTACCTTGTCAGCGAGATTACTCACTGTCTTTATCCATCATTTCTGAGTGCTCTAACCAAAGAGCGTTGATGATACCGAATGCACAAGCAAGTAGTACACCTAGAATCCATGCGAAATACCACATAGTAATAGCTCCTTAGTAAAGTGAGTTTTTGTTTTCTTCGATGAACTTGTCATCCAAGCGACCAAACATCTTGTAGTAAGTCCAAGACGTGTAAGCCAAGATGATTGGAACCATAACAAACGCAACGCCTGTCATTAGGTTCAAAGTCAGTTCAGATGAAGTTGCATCCCACATTGTCAGACTTTGGCTTGGCATTAGGTCTGATGGCATTACGAATGGGAACATTGCAATACCAGCAGTAAAGATAACACCTGCGTTACCAAGGCTAGAGGTTAGGAACGCGATACCACACTTCTCTAGGCGAGATGCCAATACAGCTAGAAGCGGCATTGCAACACCCAGTACAGGCGCAGCCCATAGCATTGGGTAAGCTTCGAAGTTGTTCATCCACGCACCAGCTTCACGGATAACCTCTTTGTTTAGAGGGTTAGAAGCAGCGCCTGTATCGATACCACCTACGATAACGTAACCTTCGATGCTCTGAATCCAGAAGCCAGCTGCTACGAATGCAACCACAGTTAATAGACCCATTAGCTGAGCAACGTTACGAGCACGAGTATGAACTTCGCCTGTTGTCTTCATTTGTAGCCAAGTTGAACCTTGCATCAGGATCATGAACAAGCTTACTAGACCACATAGCAATGCAAATGGGTTAAGAAGACCAAAGAACGAACCATGGTACGTTGGCATTAGGAATTCGTTCAGTTGGAATGGAACACCTTGCAGAAGGTTACCAAACGCCACACCAAAGATGATTGGTGGAACGAAGCCACTGATTGAGATACAGATATCCCAAGTGTTACGCCATTTTTTATCTTCAATCTTTGAACGGTAATCAAGACCAATTGGACGTAGCCAAAGTGCCGCTAGGGTTAGGATCATCGCTAGGTAGAAACCAGAGAACGATGTCGCGTAAACCAAAGGCCATGCTGCGAACAATGCACCACCAGCAGTGATAAGCCATACTTGGTTACCATCCCAGTGAGGTGCGATGGAGTTAATCATCACACGACGTTGTGTGTCGTTTTTACCGATAATAGGTACAAGCGCGCCCACACCCATATCGAAACCGTCTGTAATTGCAAAACCAACTAGTAGAACACCGATCAGTACCCACCAGATGAATCGCAAGATTTCGTAATCAAACATCTTGTTGTCTCCTTGTCTTACGCTTCTACTTGGCGACTAACTTTGTCTTCAACAGAGTCAGCGTTTTGCTCGAAGTGGTAGCGGCCAGTTTTCAGGCTGCTTGGACCTTTACGAGCGAATTTCACCATTAGGTATACTTCTGCAATTAGGAATGCAGTGTATAGCGCTAGGATTGCAAATAGTGAAGTCCAGATTTCACCTGCTGTTAGTGCTGATGCAGCAACGTGTACCGGTAGGATTTCACCTACAGCCCACGGTTGACGACCGTATTCAGCAACGAACCAACCTGCTTCAATCGCAATCCATGGAAGTGGAATGCTGAATAGTGCAGCTTTAAGAATCCAAGGTTTCTGTTCAATCTTCTGACGACATGTTTGGATGAATGACGCACCAAATACGAATAGCATGATGAAGCCACACGCAACCATGATACGGAACGACCAGAATAGCGGCCATACTGTTGGGATTGAGTCATCCGCAGCAGCTTGGATTTGGTCTTCAGTCGCATCAACAACGTTGTCTGTGTAACGTTTTAGAAGTAGGCCGTAACCTAGGTCACCTTTCACTTCGTCAAACGCAGTCATGTTTGCTTCAGACTTGTCGCCTGCACGCAGTTTTTCAAGCAATTCGTATGCGTACATACCAGTACGGATACGGTCAACGTGCTCTTCACGTAGATCGTGTAGGCCTGTTACTTGCTCATCAAACGAACGCGTTGCGATGATACCCATAACGTAAGGGATCTTGATTGCGTAATCGGTGTTCATTGTTTCTTGGTTCGGTAAACCAAACAGTGTGAACGCCGCTGGTGCTGGTTCTGTGTGCCATTCAGCTTCTACTGCTGCTAGCTTCACTTTTTGAACTTCACCAAGCTCGTAACCAGATTCATCACCCAGCACGATTGTAGACAGGATTGCTGCCATACCGAAAGAAGCTGCGATAGCAAACGAACGACGAGCGAACGCCACATCACGACCTTTCAATAGGTAGTAAGAACTGATGCCAAGAACGAACATTGCACCACACGTGTAACCAGATGCTACTGTGTGTACAAATTTAACTTGCGCTACAGGGTTTAGTACAACGTCTGCGAAGCTCACCATTTCCATACGCATGGTTTCGAAGTTGAATTCTGCGCCAACCGGGTTTTGCATCCAGCCGTTCGCGATAAGAATCCATAGTGCAGAGAAGTTAGAACCCAGAGCAACCAACCAGGTTACCGCTAAGTGTTGACGTTTTGATAGACGATCCCACCCGAAGAAGAATAGACCAACAAAAGTTGACTCCAGGAAGAAAGCAACCAGTGCTTCGATCGCTAGTGGTGCACCGAAGATGTCACCTACATAGTGGGAGTAATAAGACCAGTTCGTACCAAACTGGAACTCCATGGTAAGGCCAGTAGCCACACCAAGTGCAAAGTTAATACCGAACAGCTTACCCCAGAACTTGGTCATGTCCTTGTAGATTTGCTTGTTCGTCATTACGTACATTGATTCCATAATGGCCAAAAGGAAGGCCATACCAAGGGTCAATGGTACGAATAGGAAGTGATACATCGCTGTCAGTGCAAACTGCAACCGCGACAGATCAACTACGTCAATCATGGTAACTCCTATGTGTCGGCTGAATGACACTCTCTACATATTGCAATCCATACACAAGTGTTATTTACACTTGAAAAATGTTGAATTATCACAACGCTTTGTTGCAAAAATGTGCTTCGTTGGTTAGTTAATTGTTAAGCATCAGCTAATATAGCTGGGCCTAATATTACTGCTAAAAACAGTTTGTTTCAAAAGGTTTATAGCGAGAAACCGCTTTGATGTATATCAATCTTTATGCGCTGAATTTGAACAAAAATCCATCACATTGATCCAGATCAAACGATATCAGAAGAGTATGTTAATAGAGAGTAATCAGGAGAGAAAATAATCAGTTAGGCAAGAACATAGAGTTAACAATCTATAAGTTTTTATTACCTATTTAGTATTAGAAGAGATTTAATAAATGAGAGGTTGGTCAACATTGGTGAAATGCTGAGCGCTGTGCGCCCAGCGTTGGAATCTTACTTTTCAATTCCGAAATGCAGATAGGCGCGATCGGTCGCTATTCTACCACGAGGTGTGCGTTGTAAGTAACCTTGTTGAATCAAATAAGGCTCCAGCACATCTTCAATGGTGTCTTTCTCTTCACCAATGGCTGCTGCCATGTTATCCAGACCGACAGGACCACCACCAAACTTTTCCATGATCGCAAGAAGCAGTTTTCGGTCCATATAGTCAAAACCTTTAGCGTCGACATCGAGCATGTTCAGCGCTTTATCTGCAACTTCCGCACAGATGTGTCCATTGCCCTTTACTTCAGCATAGTCACGAACACGGCGTAGTAGTCGGTTAGCGATACGTGGCGTACCACGAGCGCGGCGAGCAACTTCTAACGCACCTTCCGACTCCATTGACAAGCCTAGGCAATCTGCGCTGCGCTGAACGATATCCTGCAAGTCTTTGACCTTGTAATACTCAAGGCGCTGAGTAATACCGAATCGGTCACGCAATGGCGAGGTCAATGAACCCGCTCGTGTGGTTGCGCCGATAAGCGTGAAAGGAGGCAAGTCAATCTTGATAGAGCGAGCGGCTGGGCCTTCACCAATCATGATGTCTAGCTGGTAGTCTTCCATCGCTGGATACAGCACTTCTTCAACCATTGGGCTTAAGCGGTGAATCTCGTCAATGAACAGCACATCGTTTTCTTCTAAGTTGGTCAGCAGCGCCGCCAAGTCCCCTGCTTTCTCAAGTACTGGGCCGGAAGTAGTGCGAATATTCACTTCCATCTCATTAGCAACGATGTTCGCAAGTGTGGTTTTACCCAAACCTGGAGGACCAAATATCAAAAGGTGGTCGAGCGCTTCATTTCGCAATTGAGCAGCTTTGATGAAAATCTCCATCTGACCACGCACGTGATCCTGACCTTGGTAATCCGCCAGCTTCTTAGGACGAATCGCACGGTCGATGACATCTTCATCACGAAATGAAGGATTTTCTGGCGCGATTAAACGATCGGCTTCAATCATATTGTTCCCTTGAACTTTTCGTTACACCATTGATTTTAGTGCTTCACGGATCAGTTGCTCACTGGTCATATCCGGTTTAGCGATCTGAGAGACTACTTTCGACGCTTGAGTTGGTTTGTAGCCTAGAGCTAGAAGCGCACTGATTGCCTCTTCTTCAGCATTGCTAGATGCCGCACCAGAATCCGCAGGAGCCGCATCCGTAAACGGAGTAAATAGGTCGCCAGCACCCCAACCTTTAAGGCGGTCTTTCATTTCCACAACAAGACGTTCTGCGGTTTTCTTACCAACGCCAGGTAGCTTCACAAGTGTTGAAATGTCTTCACGCTCTACGCAAGAAACGAATTGGCTTGCCGTCATACCAGAAAGTATACCCAGCCCCAGTTTAGGACCGACGCCGTTCGCTTTGATTACTTCACGGAAGAGCGCACGTTCTTTGACTGTGTTGAAGCCGTAAAGCAGCTGAGCGTCTTCACGCACAACAAAATGAGTATAAATAATGGCTTCTTCGCCGACGTTTGGCAGTTCGTAGAAACAGCTCATTGGCATCTGTACTTCATAACCAATGCCATTAACTTCAATTAAAACTTCAGGTGGTTGCTTTTCAAGCAGAGTGCCGCGAAGACGTCCAATCACTATAAATACTCTTTGGAAATGAATTTGCGACAGGATAATAAAGAACTGGATAGACATCCAGTCCTTTATGCCGTTCGGTTAGATTTTTGAGACAACTTGATCAAGTTGTTGAGTCAGGTTTCTTACGGTGACGACTTGGCTACTGAGCTCAGTGCCATATTGAGCGACAGTTTCAGCAATGGTCTTGGTGTTCACTACGCCGTTAGCGACTTCGCTACTGGCTTCATCAAGCTCTTTTAATGCGGTCATTTGCGTCGCCATGATGCCAGAAAGACTCTGCACATCATGAGAAATTGTGGTCACTTGCTGGATGATGGTATTCATTCGTTCTGTGCTTGAAGTAACAACATTCTGCCCGTGTTTCACCTCTTGCTCGCTGCGATCAAGCAAGTTACGAATCTCGATTGCGGATTGACTACTCTTTGCAGAAAGCTCTCTCACTTGGTCCGCGACCACTGCAAAGCCTCTGCCCTGCTCTCCCGCTCGCGCCGCCTCAATAGCCGCATTCAGTGCCAATAAATTGGTTTGCTCTGCGACCGACGTAATTAAGTCCGCCACTTTCATGATGTCTTCATGGCTGGTAATGATCTGGCTGATCGCTTGTGTAGAGTCTTCGAGCAACTCAGAGCTTTTCTCAGCTTGTTGATGAACGTCTTCACTCTTCTCACGAAGCTCTTCAACAAACTTGCTTGACGTTTCAATCCCCGTCGCCATGTGGTGTACTTGCTGACTCATTTGCTCAGCCGCACTGGCTTGAGACTCACTGTTGATATTGAGAGCATTGACTTGAGCACCTAATAGCGAAGATTGTTCATCCAACACTTGCGAAACTTGTTTAAGCTCCGCCGAATTTTGATTAGCTTGCTCTAGTACCTCTCCTAGCCGTAACTCCCCCTCTGTCGCCTTTTGCGCCACCAACTCACTTTCTGCTTTGGCTTTCTCTGCACTTTCAATCGCGATGTCTCGCTGCTTGGCGGTAAAGGCTTGCGCAATACAAATCACCACCAGCGGTAACACGGTGCCTGACCATATTTCCACGCGCTGCGCAGATTCAGACAACACGAGTTGGGGAAAACCAAAACCAGACACATGCTGATACGTCATTACTGCAGAAACCGCGATGACTAATGCACTCCATGAGATCGCCATGATACGAGTGCCAGATAAAAAGAAAGCGACGACTAACAAAGGCACCCAGTAAGTTTGGGTTGAATCGACCACGCCACCACTTTGATAAATGATGTTGAGTGCATGCACTGACATGCCTACAAACCCCAGATTGAGCGACAATGCTGGTCGTTTGAACCATCTCAGGCTGAAGGCGGATATCAGTTCGAGTGCGATTAAGAGTACTGAGGTGAAGATTAAGCTTTCATGCCCATGTTTAGACCATTTGATCAGGCTGTAGATCCCGACGAGAAAAGCGATGAAGGTAAATAGCGATAGGATGTCTGCTTGACGTTGTTGTGTTCTTGTCCATTGAGTTTGGCGCGGCATAAATGCACTGCGCCACAGCGTGGCTGGATTCATGTTCAATCTTCCTTGATTGATTTCTTATTAGACCTCTGACCACTATAATTTTGTAACATTTTCTCAACAAATCCAATCCTTAAATCTGTCTGAGATGTCTCATTTTTAATACGAGAACACGCTTAACGGTAACGACCTTTTCTTGCGCTGGTTGCTTTGCCTGCGAGCGCCACCAGCGTCTTATTGGTGTTAGCGTGACAAATAGCAACACCCAACGCATCGGCAGCATCGGCTTGAGGCTTGGCTGGCAATTTAAGCATGTGTTGAACCATATGTTGAACCTGAACTTTATCTGCACCACCTGTGCCCGTTACCGCTTGTTTAATAAGACGAGCCGCGTACTCATGCACCGGAAGATCCGCATTCACAGCCGCCACAATTGCGCTACCACGCGCCTGCCCTAGCTTTAGTGCAGAATCAGCGTTCTTCGCCATAAACACTTGTTCGATGGCAAACACATCCGGTTGAAACTGGGTGATGATTTCCGTCACGCCTGCGTAGATTTGCTTGAGACGACCTGGCAACTCTTTTTCAGAAGTACGAATACAGCCGCTGCCTAGATATTGTAGATGACGTCCCTGCTGACGAATCACACCGTAACCCGTAATGCGAGAGCCTGGGTCAATACCCAAAATAATTGACATGAATTTTCCTAAGAAAGCAGATCAAGAACGATCTCTATCTCGTTATTATAATTAATGAAAATAAATGGGAACAGAACGCTCTGTCCCCATTGAGTAATCTTATTCTAATGTGGCTGCCACTTCGTCAGAAATGTCACCGTTGTGATACACCTCTTGAACATCATCCAAGTCTTCTAACGCATCAATCAGACGTAGAAGCTTAGGGGCAGTATCCACGTCCAATTCTGCTTTCGTTGATGGGATTAATGATACTTCAGCATTGTCAGCCTCAAAGCCTGCTGCATCCAAGGCATCTTTGACGCTACCGAAATCAGCTGGTGCCGTGTACACATCAATAGAACCGTCTTCGGATGTTTCGATATCATCGGCGCCGCTCTCAAGCGCCACTTCCATCACTTCGTCTTCATCTAAGCCGGAGGCATAAGAAATCACACCTTTCTTATCGAACAGATAATTAACACTTCCATCTGTACCCAAATTACCGCCAGACTTCGAAAACGCGTGACGCACGCCAGAAACCGTTCGATTGCGATTGTCCGTCATGCATTCAACCATTACGGCGGTGCCACCTGGACCATACCCTTCGTAGATGACGGTTTCCATGTTGTCATCGCCTTCACCACCAGCACCACGACTGACCGCACGGTTCACCGTGTCTCGCGTCATGTTGTTAGAAAGTGCTTTATCGATAGCAGCTCGTAACCGAGGGTTATTGTCAGCTTCTCCGCCACCCTCTTTCGCGGCGACGACAATTTCACGAATTAACTTGGTAAAGATTTTGCCACGTTTGGCATCTTGCGCAGCTTTACGGTGACGAATATTCGCCCATTTACTATGACCTGCCATGATTCACCTTTTAATTTATTTTGACGTTAATGCTCAGCTTTGATTGCTCAATAACGTTACTTGGGAAAGTGCTCGGAATAATTCTTGGGTTCATTAAAACAAAAACTCCCGCAAATGCGGGAGTTTTCTTTAAATGTTGTGCGCTTATTCTGCGTCTTTTTCTTTCGCAACAGTCACTGCAATTGCTAGCTCTTCTAGAGCCGCTGGGTTTGCAAGGCTCGGTGCGTCTGTTAGTAGACACGCCGCTGCTGTTGTTTTAGGGAATGCGATAACATCACGGATGTTCTCAGTACCACATAGCAGCATTACTAGACGGTCTAGACCGAATGCAAGACCCGCGTGAGGTGGCGTACCAAATTTCAGCGCTTCCAATAGGAAACCAAACTTCAGTTTTTGCTCGTCTGCATCAATACCTAGGATATCGAATACCGCTGCTTGCATTTCTGCGTTGTGAATACGTACAGAACCACCGCCCACTTCGTAGCCGTTTAGAACCATGTCGTATGCGTTTGAGTTCGCTACTGCTGGGTTCGCTTTTAGCTCTTCCGCAGTCACACCTAGAGGTGATGTGAATGGGTGGTGCATTGCGTGCAGGTTGCCTTCGTCGTCTTCTTCGAACATTGGGAAGTCAACAACCCAAAGTGGAGCCCAAGTGCCTTCTTTAGTTAGGCCTAGGTCTTTACCAAGTTTAAGACGAAGTGCACCTAGTGCTTCAGCAACGATGTTAGCTTTGTCTGCACCGAATAGGATGATATCGCCAGATTCCGCTTGAGTGCGGTCTAGAATACCGTTGATCACGTCTTCACTTAGGAATTTAGCTACTGGAGATTGGATACCTTCCATGCCTGCTGCACGGTCGTTAACCTTCATCCATGCTAGACCTTTCGCACCGTAGATACCTACAAATTCTGCGTAACCGTCGATTTGCTTACGAGTAAGCTCAGCACCACCTGGTACACGGATAACTGCAACGCGACCTTTCTCGTCGTTTGCTGGACCAGAGAATACTTTGAATTCAACGTCTTTTACTAGGTCTGCAACGTCTACTAGTTCTATTGGGTTACGTAGGTCTGGTTTGTCAGAACCGAAACGACGAATCGCTTCGCTGAACGGCATTACCGGGAACTCACCTAGGTCAACGTTCAGTAGCTCTTGCCACATTTCACGAACCATTTTCTCAGTCGTTGCACGAACTTGGTCAGCCGTCATGAATGACGTTTCGATATCGATCTGAGTGAATTCTGGTTGACGGTCAGCACGCAAGTCTTCATCACGGAAACACTTAACGATTTGGTAGTAACGGTCAAAACCAGACATCATAAGAAGCTGTTTGAATAGCTGTGGAGACTGAGGAAGCGCGTAGAAGCTGCCTTTGTGAACACGGCTAGGTACTAGGTAGTCACGAGCGCCTTCTGGTGTCGCTTTTGTTAGTACTGGTGTTTCGATATCTAGGAAGCCGTTGTCATCTAGGAAACGACGAACAAAGCTAGACGCTTTAGCACGTAGCTTGATGCGGTCACTCATTTCTGGACGACGTAGATCTAGGTAACGGTACTTCAGACGTTGCTCTTCAGAGTTCTTTTGATTGAAGTCTAGAGGCAGAACGTCAGAACGGTTGATGATTTCAAGACCTTTCGCAAGGATCTCAACTTCACCTGTTGCCATGTCTTTGTTTACTTGGCTTTCTGGACGAACGCGAACTTCACCAGTTAGCTTGATACAGAATTCATTACGAAGTGTGTTAGCCACTTCATACGCATCTGCCATATCTGGATCAACAACTACCTGAACGATACCTTCGCGATCTCGCATATCGATAAAAATAAGACCGCCTAAATCACGACGACGGTTAACCCAGCCGCAAAGTTCTACAGTTTGTCCTGCAAGGGACTTGTTCAGGTGACCACAGTAATGGGTACGCATAATGAAATTCCCAATCTCTCAAATATTGTTAACTACGCTCTGTCAGCCTCATTGCCGAGCAGAGTAAAGATCCATTTATACGCTGAAAGCCTATGAAAATCGACTACTCAACATACAATTAAGTGTGTTTTATCATTCATTGGTGGTTTTTAGTACAACAAATGTTCAAAAGCGCACCAAAGCGAAAAAATTGGTGGGGATTATAGCGTGAAATTACCCATTTCAGCAAAACTCTCGTAAAGTGGGCTCAGGAAAAAACGTAAAGCAGATATATGGATAATTTACCCCTTCGACTTGGATTGACCATGTGGTCGCACAACCAATGGCAACAAAGCTTTTATGGCAGCGGAACCAAGCCCGCAGAGCGACTCGAAAAGTACGCGCAGGTGTTCCATACCGTAGAGGGCAACACCACCTTTTATGCCACACCGACGCTCAACACGGTGCAAAACTGGAAAGCCGCGACTCACGACAATTTCAAATTCACCTTTAAGTTGCCAAAAGCCATTACTCACGAGCAGATGCTCAGAGGTTGCGACGAGCAGTTACGTGACTTTATGAAGGTAATGGAACCGCTTCATGAACGTGTTGGGCAATGGACGATTCAGCTCCCTGCTGCATTTGGTCCAGAACACCTCAATAGATTAAAGAAGTTCTGTGCCAGCTTTCCGCCGAATTTCCCACTTGGAGTTGAAGTTCGTCATATGGCGTTTTTCTCCAAAGGTGAAGAAGAACGTGCGTTGAATCAGTGGCTGTTAGAGAGCGGCATTGACCGCATTATTATGGACAGCCGCCCTGTATTCGCCGCGCAGCCGACGACTGAAGCTGTAATCGATGCCCACCAGAAAAAGCCTCGCGTTCCGGTTCATGCAATCGCAACCGCCAAGCACCCGATGATTCGTTTTATCGGTCATCCAGACATGGACGACAACCTGCGCTTTTTCGAACCTTGGCTGACGAAACTGCCGATGTGGATTGAACAAGGCATTCAACCGTACTTGATGATTCACACGCCAGATAACGTCTTAGCACCAGAACTGGCTGAAAAGCTTTATAAGCAGCTACAACTTAAGCTCTCTTTACCAAACTTGTCTGTATTTCCTGCCAACGATGGCAACTCGCAAATACAAATGTTTTAGACAAGCTTATAATTAAGCAAATGACAGAGGCGCGAATTTCCCATAAAATACGCGCCTTTTTTGATGCCTGACATTTCAGGCGGCTTGTATGCAGAGATTTGGTTATGAACCCTAAGAGCAATCCAGATACTATTTTTTCGGCTCCAATCGATAAAATTGGGGATTTCACGTTCGATGAACGCGTAGCGGAAGTTTTCCCTGACATGATTCAACGATCGGTGCCGGGTTACAGCAACATCATTTCTGCAATTGGTATGCTGGCAGAGCGTTTTGTTAAGCCTCACTCAAACATCTACGATCTTGGTTGTTCTTTGGGTGCTGCTACGCTGTCTATGCGTCGTCATATCAAACAAGAAGGTTGCCAAATCATTGCAGTGGACAACTCTCCTGCGATGGTTGAGCGCTGTAAGCTTCATGTAAACGCCTACCGAAGTGACACGCCAGTTGATGTGGTAGAGGCGGATATCCGCGATATTGAAATCGAAAACGCGTCGGTTGTGGTATTGAACTTCACACTGCAATTCCTTTCTCCAGAAGACCGCTATGCGCTATTGGAGAAAATCTACGCGGGTTTGCGCCCAGGTGGCATTTTGATTCTGTCTGAGAAGTTTGTGTTTGAAGATGAAGTATCCAATGAGCTACTGATCGATCTTCATCACGACTTTAAACGTGCGAACGGCTACAGTGAGCTGGAAATCAGCCAGAAGCGCAGCGCAATTGAAAACGTGATGCGCCCTGATTCGAAGAAAGATCATAAAGAGCGTTTCGCGAAAATTGGTTTCTCAAGCTACGACGTTTGGTTCCAGTGCTTTAACTTCGGTTCGATGTTTGCGATTAAATAGCGAGAAGCGAGAAGCGAGAAAGTCTTAACGTTTCGCATTTAGTGTCAATTTTTTAATTTATTACTCAGTGAAAAACTATGTTTAATTTTGCTAATTTTTATCAGTTAATCGCTCAAGACACTCGTCTTCAGCCGTGGCTAAACGTATTACCTCAACAGTTAACAGATTGGCAAAATGCTGAGCACGGTGACTTTGGTCGTTGGCTAAAAGCGCTGAACAAGATCCCACAAGGTGCACCAAACCAAGTGGACATCAAAAACTCAGTAACCATCAGCAACGATACGCCTTTTCATGAAGGTGAGCTGAAAAAGCTAGAAAGCCTGCTGCGTACGTTCCACCCGTGGCGCAAAGGTCCATACACAGTGCACGGTATTCATATCGATACTGAATGGCGCAGTGACTGGAAATGGGATCGTGTTCTACCGCACATCTCACCTCTGAAAAACCGCAGCGTATTAGATGTGGGTTGTGGTAACGGTTACCACATGTGGCGCATGCTGGGTGAAGGTGCACGCCTAACGGTTGGTATCGACCCTTCTCACCTGTTCCTAATTCAGTTCGAAGCGATTCGTAAGTTGATGGGCGATGACCAACGTGCTCACCTCCTTCCATTAGGTATTGAGCAACTACCTAAGCTAGAAGCGTTCGATACCGTATTCAGCATGGGCGTTCTTTACCACCGCCGCTCCCCACTGGATCACTTGGTGCAACTGAAAGACCAGTTAGTGGCAGGCGGTGAGCTTGTACTAGAGACACTAGTGATTGAAGGCGATGAGAACGCAGTATTGGTTCCGACTTCTCGTTACGCGCAAATGCGTAATGTGTATTTCTTCCCTTCAGCGAAAGCACTAAAAGTTTGGCTAGAACTGGTTGGCTTTAAAGGCGTTCGTATCGTAGATGAGAATGTAACGTCAGTCGGAGAACAACGTACTACTGACTGGATGACACATAACTCACTGCCTGACTACCTTGATCCAAACGACCCAACGAAAACCGTTGAAGGCTACCCTGCCCCTCGTCGTGCGGTACTTGTCGCAACTAAGCCATAATTAACTGAGATTTCTGACATTGTCTTAACTCACTCCTTCCTTTAAGACATTAACCTCTCTTCAATCTAATTAAGGATGCATATTGTGTCCTTAATTTCTGGCTTTTCGTCACTATTCCTCACTCTGTAAGAGACTGCGAGAGATTCTTACTTGTGAGCCTTTGGCGATAACGCTAAACTCTTAAAAAACAAACAACTTAATCCAATCCCAAGGTTTTCAATGTTTATACGATTGACTCCGGTTGTTGCAATCGCCCTATTGTCAGGATGTACCCTTACAAAAGGCGAACAGTACCACCAAGAAACGTTAGCCGCTATTCAAGCTTCAGAGACGAATTTCAATACTCGCGTTACCAACTTAGAGCTTCAACTTAGTAACCAATCGGATTACATCGAAAGTTTAGAAGGCCAAGTGGATAAGTTAAATGGCGAACTCAATACCTTCCGTAAAGAAGCGATGGACGAAGTAAGAAAGCCGAAAGAGCCTATTATCGTTCAAGCTCCTGCGCCTGTTCAGGCGACTCCTACTCATGACATTGTCCTGGGCTCCATAGAGCGAGTGACTATTGACTCCATCAAACAAACTTTCGATGCACGTGTCGATACTGGCGCAGCAACGTCTTCATTAAATGCAGTCGATATTGAAGAATTCGAAAGAAATGGCAAAAACTGGGTGCGTTTCCATCTTGCTGACAATACCAAGTCAGATGAAGAGAAAGACATTTGGATTGAAGCGCCAATTATTCGCTACGTGAAAATCCGTCAAGCAACCACTGAAGAACTAGAGCGTCGAGCTGTTGTTGAACTTTGGGTGCGCGTTGGAAAAATTCATGAAAAAGCGCAATTTACGTTGGCAGATCGTTCTCAAATGAACCATCCTGTGTTACTAGGAAGAGAGTTTATGCGCGACATCGCACTCGTTGATGTGAGCCGTAAATACGTTCAAACGGAAGAAGATAAAAAATAATAAGGTAGATTATGACGTCCAGAATACCGTTTTACCTGTCAATCATCCTGTTGGTGATTGCAGGCATCGCTTTGAGTGTTTTCAGACATCAGAATTACGGCGTACCTTGGACTCCAGGTGAAACACGTCAAATTTGGGATGTTGAAGCCCGTATCGAATTTAATGCGAATGGCAACGAAGTAAAAGCTTCTCTTGCTGCGCCGCATACTCAAAATGGTTACACCCTGATTGGTGAATCAGCATCGTCTCCAGGTTACGGCGTTTCTTACGTCAACTCAGACTCTGGTCGTCGTGCAGAATGGTCAATCCGTCAAGCAAGTGGCCCACAAACTATTTACTACAAAGCCCAGTTCTTAGTTGACCCACAAGCAAAAGTGGATGAACAGCCACCTGCAGGTGAAATCACAAAACCTACCCTTTCAGCGCCGCAACAAGCCGCCGCAAATGCATTGATTGAACGTGCAATGAGCCGCTCAGCAGACAATGTCACCTTTGCTCGCGAACTGATCAAAACGCTAAACGATCCAGACAGCCAAAACTCAGCGCTGATTCTTAATGACTTTGATCGTACCGATGCATTACACAAGATCCTACTTACTGCAGATGTGCAAAGCAAAATCGTTGGTGTAATCGAATTAGAAGACGGCCGCCGTCGTCAAGCTATTCAGCCTATGGTTCAGGTATGGTCGGGGGAAGAATGGGTTCTATTCTCGCCAAATTCAGAGCAAGCCGCAGCACAACCTAACCTTCTCGTATGGGATGAATCAAACGTTTCCCTACTTGACTTAGTTGGCGGTAAAAACAGCCAAGTTCACTTCTCTATGATTAAGCAGGAAGTGACTCCACAGCAAGCCACTGACAATAAAGTGGAAGCGGATGGCCTACTCAACCTTTCTATCCATAGTTTGCCACTTGAAGAGCAAGCCATGTTTAAGACCATCATGTTGATCCCAATCGGCGCACTGATTGTTGTGTTCCTGCGTGTCATCATCGGTCTGAAAACTTCGGGTACCTTCATGCCAGTATTGATTGCGGTTGCCTTTGTTCAAACGCAACTGGTAACTGGTATTGTCGGCTTCCTATTAATTGTCGGTACTGGCTTGATAATACGAAGTTACCTCTCGAGGCTTAACTTACTTCTGGTTGCAAGGATATCCGCCGTAATCATAACCGTAATTATGATCATCTCGGTCTTCACCGTAGTCGCATTCAAGATTGGCCTAACAGAAGGTCTAACAATTACGTTCTTCCCTATGATCATCTTGTCATGGACGATCGAACGTATGTCGATTCTATGGGAAGAAGAAGGTGCGAAAGAAGTAGTTCTTCAAGGTGGTGGTTCACTACTAACCGCTGTCTTGGTTTACCTAGCGATGACGAACGTTTATATCCAACACTTAACGTTTAACTTCATTGGCCTACAACTGATTGTTCTTGCAGGCATCCTATTACTAGGTACTTACACAGGCTACCGTCTAACAGAGCTACGTCGATTTAAGCCACTAGCGGAGGACTAAACGATGTTTGAACGTTTCACTTCGCCAGCAAAGCTTCGCCATAAAGGCATTATGGGGATGAACAAGCGTAACCATAGCTATATTGGTCGCTACAATGATCGCTCAAAATACCCGTTGGTGGATGACAAGCTAAAGACAAAAATCATTGCTGAAGCAGCAGGTGCGACAGTGCCTGCTCTTATCGGCGTGATTGACAGCCAAGCTGAAGTCAAAAAGATCCACAAGATGGTATTGGACTGGCCAGGTTTTGTAATCAAGCCAGCGCAAGGAAGTGGTGGTAAGGGTATCCTTGTTATCACTTCGCACAAAGATGGCGTTTACACCAAGCCATCTGGTGCAACCATCAATAAAGAGGATGTGGAACGCCATATCAGTAACGCACTGGCTGGTCTGTTTTCTCTAGGTGGTAAGAATGACGTTGCAGTCGTAGAAAACCTAATCAAGTTCGATGACTGTTTTGATGGTTTCAGTTACGAAGGCGTGCCTGACGTTCGTATTATCGTCTTTAAAGGCTACCCAGTGATGGCAATGATGCGCTGCTCTACTGCAGCCTCAGATGGCAAGGCCAACCTTCACCAAGGTGCAGTAGGCGTTGGTATTGATATTGCGACAGGCAAAGCCATTCGTGCGGTGCAATTTGACCAACCTGTTACGCATCACCCAGATACTGGCAAAGATCTATCAACCCTACAAGTACCTCATTGGGAGCGCTTATTAGAGCTTGCATCGAGTGCGTGGGAAATGACAGGACTTGGTTACATGGGTACTGACATGGTGTTGGACAAAGAAGAAGGACCAATGGTGTTGGAGTTGAACGCTCGTCCGGGTTTGGCTATTCAAATCGCCAACGGCGCGGGCTTGCTACCTCGTTTAAAACACATTGAAAACCTTGGTATGCCGGCCGAATATCCAAAACCAAAAGAGCGCGTTGCTTACGCTGCTGAACAGTTTGGTTCTAAATCTCAGTTCTAACCTCTTTGCTAGCAGCTATTAACGTAGCTGCTAGCTAACCTTTCATATTTGAGCTCTATCGCTCGCTTTCTAAGTAATTCATCACTTCTATCACTGCAATCGATGATCCAGCTAACAGATTACACATGGATCGTTTCTTTTTTTCTCATACTTTTGCTTATCATGTCGTCTCCCCCTTACTCAACTCAAGAGGTTGGGCGATGCTAACAAAAGAAATTAATAACAATGAAACACCGCTTGTTGAACAAGAGAACTTTGATAAACATTTACAACGTTTGTCGGAAATCTCTGTCCAAGCACTTGATGAGCTTGCTGAAATGATCGAAACCGGAAACGACTTTTCAGAAGAATAGCACTTACCTTTTCGCCTTTAAGTGCCTGCTAATAAGCCGAGACTGTTGTCCTACAGCCTCGGCTTATTTTATTTTTTGAAGGGTGTAACTTATATCGAAGCGGTGACTTGCTTCTCAATACTCTCATCTAAGCGATAACTAGCTTTGATGGTATCTGCCACTTTCTCCGCGATCATAATGGTTGGCGCATTGGTATTCCCGCCCACTAGCGTCGGCATAATCGACGCGTCGACAACTCTTAGTGCCTCTAATCCATAAACCTTAAGATTGCTATCTACCACAGCGAAAGGATCGTTCGCTATACCCATTTTGCAGGAGCCTACGGGATGATATTGGGTATCCGCTCGATTACGAATATCTTGCTCGATGGCTTTCTCATCGTTCGCATCCACAGGATAAAAGCTGGCCCCGCGTATGTCATCAAACGCTTGGCTTTCCAGCATTTGGTGTTGCTTCTTCCAGCCTTTAATCATGATTTCCATGTCTTCAGGGTGACTGAAAAAAGCAGGATCAATCTTTGGTACATCATAAGGGTTTGCACTGTTTAGCTTAACCGTCCCAATACTTTTCGGTCGAAGTAAAGTCACATGCGAACTAAACCCATGACTAGCGTGGATCTTACGAGCGTGATCGTCAACCACCGCCACCACAAAGACAAACTCTAGATCGGGCACGTCGACATCATCACCTGAACGCAAGAACCCTATACCTTCTGCAAAATTACTGGTCATTTTCCCACTACGTGTTTTCATCCACTGTGGTAAAGCCTTAGTCATTTCGGATGCCATTTTGAGTGATACACCAAACGTATCTCGCTTCGCGCTGCTCCGGTAAGTATGAACCAAATCAATATGATCCTGCAGATTCTCCCCGACACCGGGCAATTCATGGATTTGCTCGATTCCGTGGGATTCTAATTCTTTCTTTGCCCCCACACCTGAAAGCATCAGGATCTGCGGAGAGCCAAACGCCCCAGCTGAAAGAATCACTTCTTTCGTGCATTTGATCTGAAAGCTCTGTCCTTTCAGACCATACTCAACTCCAACAGCTCGATTTCCTTCAAACAACACTTTATGAGTCGTCGCTTTGGTCAAGACAGTCAGATTAGGTCGGTTCAGGTTTGGAGTCAGATAGGCTTTTGCGGCGCTGCATCGCTCCCCATTACGCTGCGTTACTTGGGTTGGCATAGCACCAAACTGGTCGGCTCCGTTGATATCGTGATTACGAGGTATACCTATCGACTCACAGGCGGTTAAATAACGCTCAAGAACATCACTTGGCGAGCGTAAGTTCGCGACGTTCAGTGGCCCACCTTGTCCATGATAATCATCTTGGTGAACTTCGTTATTTTCTGCTTTCTTGAAATACGGTAAGCAATCGTCATAACTCCAACCTTCGTTGCCAAGACTGGCCCAAAGATCGTAATCATATTGATGCCCTCTGGCGTACATCATCGCATTGATAGAACTCGAGCCACCTAAAGTTTTTCCTCTTGGTTGGTAGCCTTTGCGGCCATTCAGTCCAGCTTGAGGAACCGTTTCAAACCCCCAGTTGTTTATCTTGGTCGGCATCATTGCCACTACACCCACTGGCGTATGAATAAAAGGGCTCGAATCGATACCACCCGCCTCCAACAAACACACGGTGACATCAGGGTCCTCGGTGAGTCGAGACGCTAAAACACAACCCGCAGAACCACCACCGACTACAATAAAATCATAACTGTCCATCTTCGACCTCCGCGACATCTAAAGGATGAAGCTCCCGTTTAAGGATCTTCCCCGTTGCCGTCATAGGCAGTGCTTTGCGAATGAAGACACGACGTGGGTATTTGTAATCAGCAAGTTGCTCTCTACACCAAGTAATCAAAGTATGACTATCCGTTTTTGCATCTTGATGAAGCACAACATGCGCATGTACCTCTTCACCAAGGCGGTCATCGTGTTCACCGACAACAGCGACCATTTCTACATCAGGATGACACATTAAGACTTCTTCTATTTCACGCGGATAGACGTTATAACCGCCTCGGATAATCATGTCTTTAACGCGGTCGACAATGAACAAGTTGCCGTGTTTATCCACTCGTCCAATATCGCCCGTTAAGAACCAACCATCGCGCAACGCCTCACGAGTTGCTTCTGGTCGTCCGTAATAGCCTTTCATTACACTTGGGCTTTTTATGCAGACTTCCCCTAATTCACCCACGGCTTGGGCGTGACCTTTTACGTCCGCAATCTTAATCACGTAGCCACATAATGGTTGTCCGACACTGCCTGGTAGTCGGTCTCCATCACTATGATTAAACGTGGCCACTGGTGCGGTTTCTGATAATCCATAACCCTCCAATACTGGCAGTTCAAAGCGTTGTTCAAATTGACGAATCACTTCTACAGGCATAGAAGCTCCACCAGACACTCCTATGCGAAGACTGTGCTTTACTAATTCGGAATGCTCCGGAGATTGCTCACCCGCTCTGAGTAATGCGATGTACATTGTAGGCACACCTGCAAACACGCTGACTTTATGCTGGATGATTTGTTCAATCACAAACTTTGGCTCAAAGCGCGGGATCAACACCATAGTAGAGCCTGTCAGCACACTGGCATTCATCATCACGGTCTGACCAAAACTGTGGAACAGAGGCAAGGTTGCCATAGTGGTATCACTGTATTCCAACCGCATCAGATATTGGGAAGACATAGCGTTCGTTAACATGTTGGTGTGAGATAACTCCGCCCCTTTCGGCTGACCGGTCGTGCCTGAGGTATAAAGAATAACGGCGGTATCGTCACCATTTCTGCTGATTGACTCGAATAGCTTATTGTCTTGCATAAGCCAAGCATCAACAGCGTGCTCTTCTTCTCTGCATCGTTCTGACAAAGAGATAAAGTGTTCGCACTGCTCAGCTTCAGAGAAACCGTGTCTACCGTAGCTTCCCATTGGCAGCTCTTCGCTTCCTTCAAAGCAGAAATACGCTTTTGCATCAGAGTCGTTGAGGTGGTAAGCAATCTCACGGCCTTTAAACAGCACATTCAAAGGAACTACGACACAGCCTGCTTTTAAAATCCCGTAATACACGATTGGGAAGTAAGTAATGTTTGGACAAGACAGTGCAACTTTGTCACCAACTTTTAGTCCAAGTCGATTTAGGTTCGTAGCAATATTGCCTGCAAATTTGTCGAGCAGTGCGTAGTTGATTTCATCATCGCCCATCCTGAGCGCAGCTTTTGAAGGAAAGAGCGCAGCACTGCGCTCCAGATTGACAGCAAGGTTGTGCATCCATGATCTCCTTTGGTCGCAAGGCAGCCAGCGAGCACTGGCTACTGAAGATTCTTTATGTAGAGAGGTAAGTATTGAGGGTTATGAGTGCTTGTTTAAATCTGGGTCGGGTTTGCCCGCAAACACTCGCAGTACCAGCTTCTGCACCATGTTGCCATATGGCGGTGCAAACAACTGAATCGGGAACCAATCGCGCATTTTTAGTACCGTGCGCGCATGGCTGAGTTCGCGAAAACCTTCTTCTCCATGGTAATTACCAATGCCGGAGTTACCCACGCCACCAAATGGCACTGAATGGTTGAGTACATGCCACCCCCAGTCGTTGATCGTGACACCACCACTATGGGTTTGAGTAAGCAAGATTTCGCGTTGCGCGGCATTATTGCTAAATAAGTAACATGCTAGCGGTCGTGGCCTCTCGATAATGTATTGAATTACCTCATCGAGAGAACGGTAAGTGTGAATAGGAAGAAGCGGGCCAAAGATTTCCTCTTGGCAAATACGCATTTCGGGTGTCAGGTTGGTAGCGATGTACAGCGGTGTTTTACGCCCTTCACCATAGTCGAGGCATTGAGTGATAGTCGCCCCTTTATCACGTGCATCCGCCAGTAGATCGTGGAATCGTTTGTGCTGGGCATCATCGACTAACGCGGTGTAATCCTGATTGGCTTTGATCTCTCCGTACATGGTTTGATGTGCGTGCTTTAACGCCTCAACAAACGCTGCTTGCTTACCTTCTGGTACAAACGCGTAATCTGGTGCGATACAAATTTGCCCTGAATTAAAACCTTTACCATGAGCAATGCGCTCTGCGGCTTTTGCAACGTCATAATCATCAAATACCACCACAGGGGATTTACCACCTAGCTCTAAGGTCACAGGCGTTAGATTCGCTGCCGCATTGGCCATGATGACTTTTCCGCTGGCTGGCGACCCAGTGAACACAAGGTGATCAAAAGGTAGATGAGAGATTTCCATCGCCTCTGGGTGGTTGCCATCCACAATACGAACTAAGTTCTCAGGGAATATTTCGCCTAACATACGACGCATTTGTCGAGTGGTTGCCGGGCAATTTGGTGGCATTTTAATCATGCAGCGATTACCCGCAGCCAACGCAGTGATCATAGGACCAATCGACAGATAAAGCGGGAAATTCCAAGGACAGATGATACCAACTACCCCTTTGGGTTGATAACGCACTTCCAGCTTATTGCCCTTGAATAACCACTCTGTTGGTCTTCGACTTGGCTTCATCCAACCTTTAAGGTGGCGAACAACATGGTTGATATCGAGGATAGGCGCAAGCACATCAGCCATAATGGACTCGGTGTGACTCCGGCCACCAAAATCTTCACTCATAGCGTCTGCCAAGACATCTTGATAACGGGACAACTGTTTCTTTAACGCCAAGAGTCGGTGCTTTCTCACCGCAAATGTCGCGTTCGGCTCAGCTTGGTATGCAGACTGTAATTCCGAGAACCACATGGTGAGCTCACCGACTAAAGGATCATTGGTTGCAAACGTGCCTTGTTCGCGTTGTATTTCCTTATTTTGCGTTGCCAGTACATTCATGTTTCTCTCCTACCGTGCATTTTATTCAATTACAACATTTTGATAACATGCAGCACAGGTTACAAAGAGACAAAAAACGGTGATATTCGGACAGCTTTGAGACAAGGATGACTGAATACCATCCCAATACACGCTAGGATATATCTGAATGTAGAGGGGAAACGCATGGAATACACCGCAGTTTATGAGCCAGATACCGAATCCTGTGGTGTTTTGGACTTGCAGCTACTCACACGCTACCTTGAGCCCAGTATAAAGGTAGAAACGTTACTTGAAGGCAGTGGTATTACTGCGCTCGAACTTTATGCGCCGGACACGCATATTACCCTTGCTCAGAAACTGACCATTTTTAGTAACGCAATTGCTCATTCAGGAGAACCGGGGCTTGGCCTAAAAGTAGGACAACAAGCTCGATTTAGTGACTTTGGCGTACTTGGGTATGCCGTTTTCAGCAGTAGCACCCTACTCGATGCTTTGATGATGGGCTTTAAGTATCTTCGGCTGGCAGGACCCGTTTTAAAGAAAAAAATGTGGGTGGAAGATAATTCGGGCTACTTTCGTGCAGAGCAACTTATCGATCTACAATCACTACTGCCATTTTGTTGTGAATATTGGTTCGCGGCCATTCAAAGCTTGTGTGAGGAGGTAATGCAGAAGCCTTTCCCTTCGAAGGTGATCCGCTTCCCCTATCCTGAACCAGAACACAGCGAACTTTACGAACAAGTGTTCCATTGCGAAATTGAATTCAATAGTGATCGTTTAGAATGGCAGTTTGATGCCACCAGCTTATATGAGCCGCTACCTGCAGCAAATACAATGACGCTACAAATGTGCTTGAAGTCTTGCGATGAAATGTTGGCAAAAGTGAGTGGCAGTGCCAGTTTAAAAGAGAAGATCACACAAATGTTCGTCGAAAGGCCGGGGAGCTATCCGTCGATAGAGCAACTGTCCAGTGAATTAGGCATGTCTTCAAGAACGCTACGACGCCACCTTAAATCGGAAGAGACCAGCTATCAGCAAATTCTCGACCATGTTCGCTTCCACTTAGCGCGTCACTATCTCGCATCGACACAAATGAGCGTTGAAGAGATCTCCGAACGTATTGGCTTTTCAGACAGCGCAAACTTCCGCTGCGCCTTTCGTAAATGGAGCGGGGACTCACCAAGACAATATCGACAACAAGCGCCTCAGCTGTAAGCTTGTTGTTCATCAGAACAAAAACAAAAACGCCCGCATTCATTGCGGGCGTTTTATTAGATTCGGAGTTTAGGATTCAAACTCTTCAATCATCTCTTGCGCTTCGGTCTTAGATTTGTCTGTTTGACCAAAGCCACGTAAACCAACCACGTGTACGTGTTCGTGATCTTTAAACACCTTACGCACCAGTTTGTAGGTCGTCCCTTTCTCTGGGCTGATGTTTTCTGGCGCTGCGATAAGAAGCTGCATATCCAGACGGTCACACAATTCAAACAACGTCGCGATCGATTTTGTATCCAGACGCGCTGCTTCATCCAAGAAGAGCAAACGACAAGGTACAATGTCTTTGCTGCGCAAACGGCGTGATTCTTCTTCCCAGCTTTGAACAACCATCAGTAGGATTGACTGACCAGTACCGATCGCCTCACCTGTTGATAGCGCGCCAGATTCCGCTTGCAACCAGCCATCTGTACCACGGTTCACTTCTACACTTAGCTCTAGGTAGTTACGGTAATCCAATAACTCTTCACCCAAAACCTGAGGAGAACGTTGACCCATATCGATGTGCGGGTTCACGCGTTGGAACAGTTTCGCCATTGCTTCAGAGAAGGTAAAGCGAGTCGATTCAAACAGATCTTTATGCTGCTCTTGTTGTGTCGCTAGACCATTCAGTAGTACTTCGTGACTTTCGCGGATCTTCACGTTTAGACGTACGCCTTTTACCTGACCGAACGAGATGTTCGACAAACCTTGGTTTAGCATACGGATACGGTTTTGCTCACGCTGAATCGTCTTCTTGATGATGCTTGCTACTGACTCAGAGCTGATCGCTAGGCGGTTTTCACGTTGCGTTAGCTCTTCCGTTAGACGTGCCAACTCTACTTCCATCTCTTCGATCGCTTCGACTGGATCATCAGTACGGATGATATCTTGACGAATACGCTCACGAAGATGTTGGTAAACCGCGATGTAGAACAGAACCTTACGCTCTGGACGTGCATTGTCTTCTGATAGGCGCAGCGCATCACGAAGATCATCGTTGTTCGCAACCGCTAGACGTAGCGCACCCAATGATTTATCCGACATTGAACGCAGTTCATCCGCTGACATGTAAGCCAGTTCACGTTTGTGTAGACGACGCTCAACATCGTTCTCACGCGCTAGGCGAAGTACTGAGCACCAGCCTGCTTTCGCGGCAACCACGAACGTACGCAGCTCAACGTATTCTTTCTGAACTTTCTTCAGACGTTTCGCCAAACCCTTCATTTCTAGCTCAGTAGAAGTAATGGTACGTTCGTATTCACTCTTACGGCCACGAGACGTATGCAGACGCTCATGCAGCTCCTCACGACGACGCATTGCACGTTCTTCTGAACCTTCGTCTGCGTTAACACCAAACTCTTGCAACTCTTGTTTGAACTCTTGAACCGTTTCAAGCTTCGCTTGGTGTGAACTCTTCAGAGACGCTAGCACTTGGTTGTATTGGTTCATTTGACCTTGCGATTGCTTCAACTCTTCACGAGAGCGTGTGCGCATCTGCTCCGCTTGAACCAATTTCGCTTTTAGCTGCTCACTCAATTCGCTGCTCTTGTTCAGTAAGTCTACTGAGTCTGAGTAAGCGAAGTAGTGACGACGTTCAACGAGATCTGAGAGTGCAAAGATTTGCTTCTTAAGATCTTGCAGCTGTTGGTCTGCCGCTTTGTATTCCGCTTCTAGCGCATCGAATTGCTCTGGGTCAGCATCTAGGGCAACTGCGACTTTTTCCAGTTCCGCCACCGCTTTCGCGTGGTTATTTAGGAAAGCTTTTGCTTCTGAAAGCTGGGCGATTTTCTCTTCCAACTCATCAAAGCGTGCTTGCAGCGACTCGTCTTCAATCAACGCCATGTTTGGTGCTAGCTTGTCTAGAGAAGACAACGCTTGCTTGCTGGTTTGAAGCTGAGAACGTTGTTGTTGCTCTTTCGCATCCAGATCAGCCAGTACGCGAGCGATTTGGTTACGCTTGTCGCGAATGGTTGCCAGCGTTTGCTCTGGGTCAGCTTCGAATGCTACTTGAATGTGACTTGCCACGAACTGGTTGAACGCTTGGAACAGACGCTGCATTTTTTGCGAATCGAATGCTGCTTTCGCGTGCTTCTCAACCACTTCTTCACGTTCATTGCGTAGTAGCTCTAAACGTTGCTCACGTGCTGCACGGCCAAACAGAGGGATTTCAGGCAAGCGAGAGTAACGCATTTGACGGTCGTTCATGCGAACGCAAACCGCGCCTTCTAGCTCTTCTGCGTCGAATGAGCTGTCATCAAAGGCATCGATGTCACCTTCAATGATGTACAAGTCTTCTGGACAGTCGTCTAGCTCTACCAGTTTTTCTTCGATACCAGATAGATCAGAAACGACGATAGCGTGACGAGCCGGACCGTACATCGCACTGAAGTAAGGCGCGTCATCAATCGTGATGTCATCGTAGATCTCAGACAGCAATACACCGCCTAGTGTATCTGCCAAACCTTTCAGACGAGGGTCGTTTGAGCCACCAGGAGAAGCAAGACGCTCAATCTCAGTGTCAAGTTGGCTGCGACGCTCTGCCAGTTTGTCTTTCGCCAGAGAAAGGGTTTTCTCTTGCTCAAGCACCACTTGCATTTGGCTCATGACCGACTGGCTATCTTCTAGCTCAGCGCCACTTTGCTCACGCAGTTTTTCTAGTGCATCGTTCGCCGCAATCCACGTTGGTGCAATGGCTTCTAGCTTGTTGATTTCCGCTGCTGCATCTTGCTCTAGACGACGCTGTTCGCTGCGTTGTTCACGCACGTCTTCTTGCGTCATCTCTAGCGAGTCGATTTGCATCGCGTGACGCTCACGTTCTTGTTCAAACGTGATTTCGTCAGTCAGTTCAACATGGAACTGCTTTTGGTATTCGTTGACTAGCTCACGTGCTTGACGTTGCTGGTTAAGGCTACGCTCAAGGTCACGGTGCTGTGCACGCCATTGTTGTTCGTTTTGCGCAACTTGCTGAGATTCACGCGCTTTCGCAATTGCGGTTTTCGCATGTTCAGACGCGTCTTTACGCTCAACTTGACCAACGACGCTTTGTACCAGTTTAAGCGCGGTTTCGAACTGCTCTGCTGCTGCAGAAGACATGTCCAGTTTGTGCTTAACCGATAGCAAAGCGTTGGTGCTTTCTGATTCTTTGCTCTTAAGCTCAGCAACAAGCGCTTGCGCCGATTCTGCCGTTAGGCTGTCGTCACCAAGTAGTTGTTTCGCTTTTTCCAGCGCTTGAACCGCTTGTTGGTATTGAAGGGCACGAGTTTGCTGAACGTCGAGCGCTTGTTGGTAGTCCGCCAATTGCGTCTTAAGGCTATCCACCTCTTCTTCCGCAACAGTCGCTTGCTCTTCTACCATCATCACGCGTTCTTGCGCTTCTTCCACTACCATCATCTGTTCTTCAAGACGCTCACTCAGCTCTTCAAGATCTTCTTGGTAGCGTTCGATCTTCTCTTGCTGACGCAGTGCGTTTTGCACCAATTGCAAGTGATCAGAAGCAGCTTGGTAATCCTGCTCTAGCGCAGATTCCGACTCGATCAACAGTTCTAGCTCTTCTTGAACACGGTTAAGCAGGTTGTTTTGCTCAACGAGAGTTTCACGAGAACCGAACAGCTCTGAACGCAATGACAGCGTTTTATCCAGCTTATTGCGACGATCGTTCGCGTGACGCATGTAGTCAGCGGCCACGTAGTTAGTCGACTCTGTGATCAAATGCTTGAACAAGTCTCGGTCTGCTTGCGTGGTTTTGATCGCTTCTAGTGTCATGCGGTTTTCACGCAGTGCTGATTCCATATCTTGGAACGCTTTCTTCACGCCGCCGTTTTGTGGCAGAAGGTAGTCACGAAGCGAGCGCGTGATTGCACTTGAGATACCACCGTAAAGCGATGCTTCGATCAGGCGGTAGAATTTAGAGCGGTCACCAGAGTTACGCAGTTTCTTCGGAATCACACCGAATTCAAACATTTGCGCGTGGTAATCCACAATAGAAGAGAACGCTTTGAATTGAACGCCCTCAAACTCGGCGATCGATTCTTTTACTTCGTTGATTTGACGAACACGAGCTTGAGTCGCAGATACGCTTTCAACCAAGATATCCGTTGGTTTCACATGGCTTGGAAGACCTTGGATAACAAACGGTTTGATGTCTACTTTTTTATCACGACCCGCAACTTGCTGCAGTTTTACTGCAAACAATAGACGTTGGTTACGTGAGTTCACCACGTCCAGCGCCGCGTAACACGC
Organism: Vibrio sp. 10N.222.52.B12; assembly: GCF_002875385.1. Classification (NCBI taxonomy): domain Bacteria; kingdom Pseudomonadati; phylum Pseudomonadota; class Gammaproteobacteria; order Vibrionales; family Vibrionaceae; genus Vibrio; species Vibrio sp. 10N.222.52.B12. The sequence goes on from NZ_MDAW01000116.1 coordinate 119,440, forward strand.
GCCCGGTTGTAGCTTACCGTACAAACCTTTGTCGCGAGACGACTGGCTGCTGCCTGCTTCTGTCGTGTTACGGAAGTGCAGTAGCGTTTGGTCAGGAATCAGTGCGGTGATGAATGCAGCCATAGTGGTTGATTTACCTGCACCATTACCACCTGATAGCGTGGTGACCAGACCATCGATGTCAAACGTACGGGCAAAGAAGCCGTTCCAGTTGACCATGGTCAGCGATTGGTATTTACCGCGTTCAATCATGCTCATGCTTCACCCTCTTCTTTAATTTCTTCTTGGGCTTGGTCGTCTTGTTCTTCTTCAGACAATAGGCTGCCTTGACTTGGTTCTTTAGTGTGCACTACTGCTTCACCATCACGGATCAGACGCAACTGTGCTTCACGCATATCATCGCCAACACGTACATCAGCACCAAAACGGAATACCGCTTCGCTGATGCTGAATTTACCCGTTTCACCGATGTTGATGATCATTCCTAGGCGGCGCAGACGACGAAGTGACGTACGTACTTTTTCAAACAGCTTTTCTTTATCAAGGTCAGAACCGGTTGCACGGTTCGTCACTAGCTTCATCAGCTTGTTTTCATCTGCTAGTGCAAGCAGTTCGTCGTATAACTCTTGGTTAGTGAAGATGCCTTCGTGCGCAAGACGCTCCGGGCTTAGGTAAAGGAAACACAGTACCTTACCCACCAGCATATCCAGCTCAGAAAGAACACTACGACCAATCAAAGAAGTAGAACGTGGGCGAAGGTAGAAGAAACCTTCTGGCGCTTTCACCAATTCGGTGTTGTAACGCTGGTAAAAAGAAGAAAGCTCAAGTTCAAAATCCGACAACAACGCGTGGTTGTCTAGATCTTCACTTGAAACATGGCGCCCTGCTCGAAGCATGCTGTCTAGCGCTGGGAACAGAGGGTTAGAAATTGCTTTTGCCAGATTATCTGACATGTATTCATTAGTATCGGTCGATGACATTCGCTTGTACCTTTGCCCCAAATTCGTTGATTGCTTTCCAGTCTGGCTGAATGGCTTGATAGTCGGATTCTGAATAACCCAGACGAACCGCCTGATCAACGACAATGCGAGCTAAATCAAAGTGATGAGTGTATGGGTGCTGTGCAAGGTAATCTCGCAGAACCACGCTCAAGTCGATTGGTGTGCCTTGATCTTTATGCGCTTTCAGCATGTCACCAATTCGCTCTGCCAACTCATCATTGACTTGTTGAAACTCTTCGTATTCCACTTCCATCGGAACTTGGCCAGTGACTTCGTCATCACGCAGTACCAAAGCTTCGTCACGAAGGTCAGAAAGCCTTTCCGCATCTGCATAAGTCAGATACCAAGGCATATCGAAGTAATCTTTCATGGATTGACGCAAACGCGAGCTAAATGCACGGTTCTTATCCATATCGATAGCGGTACGGATGAACTTGTGCACGTGTCGGTCATAACCAATCCAAAGGTCGATCGCTTGCTGGCCCCAGCTGGTAATTCGGTCTAGCTTCATTTGCAGACCAAACAACGCTTCATCGATGAATTCAAGTTCAGGGTCACCGTAGACGATCTCTTGGATATCTAGGATCTGAGTTTGCAGTTCATCACTGGCAGCTTGCAGCGTATCTTGAAGTTCACGCAACGTGCTGGAGGTTTCTGACAGTAGCGCTTCACAGTTGTTGATCGCTTCACGCCAGTCTTTGTTAAGCAGGTCTGCAATCTGTTGTTTCACAGACTGTTGCTGCTCATCCATCACACGTTGGTTAAGGTCGATTTGATCGAAGATTTCGCCTACAGAATATTTCAAAATCCCGTAAACGTTTTTCTTCCAGTGGCCCGGCGTACCACCTTTTTGTGCTGCTTCAATCGCTTTTGCCATTTCATCCGCTACCATCGATAGCTGAATAGAAAGACGCAGTTTCGAGAACTCGCGATGACGCACATAGTAGTCGGTGATTCCTATCGCTAATGGCGACAAGCGGTAAATACTCGCTCCGTCAGTAATCTCACTGACAAAACGGCTCATAAGACGCTGCTTAACCATCTCGTTGATGGCATTATTCGCGCGGAAAGCCGAAGCTTCACCCGTCTCATCAAATAGTCGAGTGACGATGGCAAATGCGTCGTGCAATTCACCTTCACCCAATTCTTCATCGAACCTTTCATTACTTAGTACGGCGATGGCAATCAAAAACGCCAGTCGCTCAGTGGTCAGGTTCAACGAGAAATCGTGCTGCTTAACCCAGCCAACCAACTCATCGATTGGTTGCTCTGCAGCATTGAGAGTCATCTCACTCATCGTTATTCCTGTTTATCGTTCTTCTTAGCCCACACGTGGATATAGCGGCCTAATGAGAGGTATGGCTCTTGTCGACAAAGTTGTTTTTCTAGCGCCAACACATCTTCAAACTCGTAATCGCCCATGTATTCCATATTACCTATGTAATCACTAAAGGAACGAATACCAGATTTACCACAAATACTAAAACCAGAATCTTCTATCCATTGATAGACCTCTTCGGGTTTTAGGCCTTTTTGTGGCTGTAGTTTAAATCTTTTCCGATGAGGCATGCCGTCTAAAATATGAGGAATGTTGCCACAAACCACATTTTTATAGACTAAGCCGTGGTGGTTATAGAACATAACCGATGCAATGCCCCCCGGCTTGACCTGCTCCAATACCGTTTCGAGTGCCGTTTTTGGATCAACGAGCCACTCCATCACAGCATGGAACATGACAAGATCCACCTGCGCGTCCATATGCTCGCCAATGGATTGGACAGGTGAATGAATCAGGCGATACTGCTCAAGCAAACCGTTTTTTTCAATATCCTGTTTCGCTAGTTGCAGCATTTCCGAAGATAGATCACATAAAGCGACGTGATGTCCGAGCTTAGCAAGCTTTTGCGACAATTGTGCTAAGCCACCTCCGGCATCAAGTACTTGGAGGGCTTGATGGTCGGCGTCTAATTCACTTAGAATCTGTAGAAAATCTTCCCACACAATGATTTGGCGGATCTCCCCTTTATCGGAGCCGTAAATATTTTTTGCAAATTTGTGGGCGATATCGTCGAAATTGCGGTCTTCTGTCACTTCTGCTGAGTTATCATAACGGATTGTGCCGCTATTCTGGCACAAGGAAAGCAGGAATAAAGAGGGTTATCCTCATTTTTATTATCAATTGATGTTTTTTCGGACTATTTATGTATGTTTGAGCTGAAAAAAGTAATGTCAGCCTTGCTGATGCCATTACCAGCATTGCTACTGATAGGCTTGTTAGGTCTTGCTCTCATCAGTTTTACCACTAAACGTAAAACTGGCTGCTTTGTTGTTCTTTTCTCTTTTGTTGGCATCTTCCTTGTTGCCTTCCAACCCGTTTCAACCAAGCTTCTTATGCCTCTAGAACGCGAGTACAAAGCGTTTTTGCCGGTTTCTGGCACTGTGGACTACGTTATGGTTCTTGGTAATGGACACGTGGTAGATGATGAAATACCACCAACGTCTCAACTGAGCCGTACCGCTTTAATGCGTTTAACTGAGGGTATTCGTATTTTGCGTATGTACCCAGGTGCGAAGTTAATCCTTTCCGGTTACGCAGGTGGCTCTGAAATCAGCCATGCTCGTATGATGGCAAACGTAGCGCTTTCCGTAGGTGTCGCAAAATCCGATATTATTTTATTAGAGGATGCCAAAGATACTTGGGAAGAAGCACGCCAAGCTGCCGCATTTGTTAAGCAGAAAGACATTGTTTTAGTGACTTCAGCCAGTCACATGAAGCGTGCTCTTTATGAATTCAACGCAGCGGGCATTAAGCCAATCCCTGCCCCAACGAACTTCATGGCGATTGATGATATCGAACAACCTTGGCAAAAGTACGCGCCAAAAGCTCGCTACTTAGAGCAAACTGAGCTGTATTGGCATGAATACCTTGGCGGGTTATGGCAAAAGCTGCGTGATAACGTAGGTCAAACACCGATGGTTGAAGTTGAAGATCCTGAAGTGGCGCAGCCATAGAAGGCTTACCAATCGCAGATGAAGTCCATCATCGCTAAATTGCAGACACAAAAAAGGAGAGCCTATGCTCTCCTTTTTCTTTGTCGCTATGAATTAGTCACCCGCGAACATGTAGCCTTCACCATGAACCGTCACAAAGATTTGTGGGTTCTTCGGATCAAACTCCATCTTAGCGCGCATGCGTCGAATCAATACATCAATAGTACGATCGTTTGGCGCATCCACTCGGTGGCTGATCATATTCAAAATACGTTCGCGGCTTAATACCTGATTCGGGTACGATGAGAGTGCGACCAAAAGCTCATATTCAGCTTTGGTTAGTTTCACGGGCTCACCATTACGGCTAAGAGCACGACGTTGAATATCAAACGTCCACTCACCGAAACGTACAATGTGTTCTTCATTAGTGTCGTTCGCGATTTTTTGTGAACCATTGCGAGCTGCAGAAATGCGCCACAACAGGTTCTTAACGCGAACCAATAATTCCCTTAATTCAAAAGGCTTTGTCACATAATCGTCTGCACCCATTTCTAGGCCAACGATTTTGTCAATGCTATCCGTGCGTCCTGTCACTAATATGATGCCGATATCTGATTGGCTGCGTAATTCACGCGTAAGCATAAGACCGTCTTCACCGGGCAGGTTAATATCCAGCATGATAAGGTCCACATCACCACCTTGAAGCACTTCGCGCATTTCTGCACCGCTTTCTGCTTCACTGACTTTGTAGCCTTCATTTTGGAAGTAGCCCGCAAGCTTACTACGAGTTACAACATCATCTTCTACGACTAATACGTGATAGCTCATTTACACCACTTTCTGTCTTTTTTATTTTCCAAGACGTATTCTATTCATAACTAGTAACATTTCTAGTCATAGATACATTAAAAAGCAAGATTTTGCGATTTTATTGATTCAAAGCAAGCTTATTTACAGCCATTCATAAACCGGCACATTTTCCCATAATGGATAACAATTATAGTTACTGCTATTCATCTTAATTGTTTACACTTAGGGGATAACCATTCAGGAGCAAAAAAATGCAAGAAGTGAAAGCTTTTAACGAGAAACGCGCAGAAATCTATTGGTGGTTTTCTAGCCTGTTCGCAAAAGAACTGACAGAGAAAGAACTAGAAAGCTACCACAGTGTTGAAATTCGAAGCTTTTTGGCTGGCCTTGGTGAAAATGAGTCATTAAAACCAGCTGTGGATACCCTTGTTGATGCACTTAACCGCCTACAGGATCGTGAAGACGCGCAACTTGAATTGGCTGCAGACTTTTGCGAGCTTTTCCTGAAAACAGAAAAGCACGGTGCACTGCCTTACGCATCTATGTACATCGGTGAATCTGGTCTTTTAAATGACAAGCCAGCAGAAGAGATGGAAAAACTGATGGCCGATTTTGGTGTTCAGGTTGATGAGAACCTGAAAGAGCCAGCGGATCACTTAGCGGTTGAACTAGACTTCTTAGGTAACATGATCATTCGTTCTAACGAATTAGAACAAGACAAACACATGGAAGAAGCGTTCGAGAAACAGAACGACTTAATCCAAAAGCATCTTATGTCTTGGTTGCCACAGTTTGCTGCGAAATGTAAGCAATTCGACGAATTTGGTTTCTATGTAAGCGTTGCGCAACTATTAATTGCATTTTGTAAACTGGACAGCACCTACCTTCTTGGTGAATAATTGCCGCCAATTTCAGGGAGCTCGCAAGCGGGCTCCCTATTTTATTCGTTAATTTTTAATCTAGCACATAGAAGCCCTTTCCATTTAGCAGTTAAAATGTGACCTCAATAGCGCAAAACACCTGCTGAAAATATTGCTAGTGTGCCCACATCAGTCTAAAATGTGAGCGCAAACGATTAAATACGACTTATATGTAAACCGCTGAAATATGGCGGTTTTTGTGTTTTATTAACAAGATTGCTGACCAATTCCTCACTTATATAAGTAAGGAACATGAGATTCAGCAACAAATGTTGCTACAAACCTTTTTATACCGATTTCGGAACAACCGCTGCCTAATTAATTGAACCTTAAACTTCAGATATGGTTCAATTCGCGCAACATACTAAGCGTAAGGTTGTATTCACTACGGTATTCAGTAGCTCGATACAGGACATCATTTATGGCCACTATAAAAGACGTTGCTCGCTTAGCCGGCGTTTCTACCACAACAGTTTCGCACGTAATCAACAAAACGCGTTTTGTTGCTGAAGCAACCCAAGAAAAAGTAATGAAAGCGGTTGATGAACTAAATTACGCGCCAAGTGCAGTTGCACGTAGCTTGAAGTGTAACTCAACTCGCACTATCGGTATGTTGGTAACGCAATCGACTAACCTTTTCTTCTCAGAAGTTATCGACGGCGTTGAGAGCTATTGTTACCGTCAAGGTTACACGCTGATCCTATGTAATACTGGCGGTATCTACGAAAAGCAACGTGACTACATTCGCATGCTAGCGGAGAAACGTGTAGATGGTATTTTAGTGATGTGTTCTGACTTAACGGAAGAGCTAAAAGAGATGCTTGACCGTCATTCAGATATCCCGAAAGTGGTGATGGACTGGGGTCCAGAGAGTTCGCAAGCTGACAAGATCATTGATAACTCTGAAGAAGGTGGCTACATCGCAACAAAATATCTGATCGACAATGGTCACACTGATATTGCTTGTTTGAGCGGTCACTTCGAAAAAGCCGCGTGCCAAGAACGCATTGCAGGTTACCGCCGCGCAATGGCAGAAGCAAACTTAGCAGTAAATGAAGATTGGGTACTTGAAGGTAACTTTGAGTGTGATACTGCCGTACTTGCTGCTGACAACATCACAGCAATGGACAAACGCCCGACTGCCGTTTTCTGTTTTAACGATACCATGGCGCTTGGTTTGATGAGTCGCTTGCAGCAAAACGGCATCAAAGTACCAGAAGATATCTCTGTCATTGGTTACGACAACATCGAGCTAGCAGAGTACTTCTCGCCACCGCTAACGACTATCCACCAGCCAAAACGTCGTGTTGGTAAGAATGCCTTTGAAATTTTGCTAGAACGCATCAAAGACAAAGAACATGAAAAACGCATTTTCGAAATGCAGCCAGAAATTGTTGTTCGCAACACAGTTAAGAAACTGAACTAAGCGGCACCGAAGTTTTATAAAGCGCTCGTAAGGGCGCTTTTTTATTGCCTAAAAATAACATTCCAAAAACATTTCAGAATATAAATACCTCCCCTAATTTAGATAAGTTGCTGTTTTAATTGGGCGTAGTCCATTTCCTACGTCAACCTTTTGTATGACAAGGGACCGTTCCCAAATATGAAACCAAACACATCAAAAAATCACTATTAACTGAACCAAGATCACACTTTCATGCTTGAAACGTGATGTTAATTCAATATACGAAGTATTCTCAAAGTGTCACGCACAGGGCAAACCATTCGAAAGGGTGGGACGCAAAGCCTCCGGCCTGAACCATCTTATTAGATGGAAGGTAGCGGGGTTACCGATGGCAAATATGCATTAAGTGAGTTTACCCTTTAATGACATTGTGTCTGCATGCATTTGCTAATCTCTCGGACCTGATTTTTGGTGGCGTAATATTAATTACACCGAGATAACACATCATGGATAAACCGATACTCAAAGACTCAATGAAGCTGTTTGAGGCACTTGGTACTATCAAGTCGCGCTCAATGTTTGGTGGCTTCGGGCTTTTCGCCGATGAAACGATGTTCGCACTAGTTGTAAACAATCAACTTCATATTCGAGCAGACCAACAAACTTCATCTGACTTCGAGACTCAAGGACTAAAACCGTACGTCTACAAGAAACGTGGTTTCCCAGTGGTCACGAAATACTATGCTATTTCTGATGATCTATGGGATTCAACGGATCGCTTGATTGATGTTGCAAAGCAATCTCTTGAGACTGCTAAGCAAGAAAAAAAACAGCAAGCGAGCACCAAGCCTAATCGATTGAAAGACCTTCCAAATCTACGCCTAGCAACTGAACGTATGTTGAAGAAAGCAGGCATCGACTCTGTCGAGCAATTAGAAGAAGAAGGTGCCTTAAGCGCATACAAAGCAATCCAAGATACGCATGCCTCTACGGTAAGCCTTGAGTTGTTGTGGGCGTTAGAAGGTGCAATCAACGGCACCCATTGGAGCGTCGTCCCTCAGTCTCGCCGAGAAGAACTGATGAGCGCATTGTCTTAACGCGCACTATCAGCATGACATTGAGTAAAAACCGCAGTTTTCATACTGCGGTTTTTTTTTGAAATTTTTTCTTCTCTTATTCTGTCTTATTATTTAAGAAGCCAAATGGAGTAATTACGATGAATAAGAAACTGATTTTAGGACTGATCCTGCTCGCAACCATCCTCTTTTTAGGAGTGAATTTTGGCCAATATCTCACCTTAGAAAATGCCAAAGCACAACAAGCAGCACTAAATACGTTCATTGACCAAAACTTTGTGTTTGCGGCGGCGACCTACTTCTTGGCTTACATCGCAATCACCGCTTTCTCTATTCCAGGAGCCGCCGTTGTTACCCTGCTCGGCGCCGCCCTATTTGGTTTTTGGACCAGTTTATTATTGGTGTCTTTTGCTAGCACCATCGGCGCAACAATTGCTTTCTTAAGCAGCCGCTACTTATTACGTGAATGGGTACAAAGTAAATTTGGTAATAAGTTAAATGCCATTAACCAAGGTGTAGAAAAAGACGGAGCGTTTTATTTGTTTTCACTGCGTTTGATCCCAGTATTCCCATTTTTCTTGATTAACCTCTTAATGGGGTTAACACCGATGTCTATCAGCCGCTTCTATTTAACAAGCCAAATCGGCATGCTGCCAGGTACTGCCGTTTACTTAAATGCGGGCACTCAACTAGCCACTATCGACAGTCTTTCAGGAATTGTGTCACCAACCGTATTAGCATCATTTGCTCTGCTTGGTTTGTTCCCTATTATCGCTAAATGGGTTATGAATAAGGTCCGCCCTGCTCAAGTTCAAAATGGAAATGCCTAATGAAAATCTTCATCGCTAAAAACCCTGCGGAAGCTCATATCGTTTGTGAGCTCCTCAAAACCGAACAGATTCACTGTGAAGTAAGAGGCGAAGGTATGTTTGGGTTGAAGGGAGAGTTGCCCTTCAGCGATGATACAGACCCGTATGTTTGGCTTTTACATCCGGAACAGCAGTTGAAGGCGTCTGCGATTGTCGAAGACTATCGACAACAAACAGAGCTTACTTACCAAGACTGGCAATGCCCGCAATGTGCAGAGAAGAATGAGGGACAGTTTGGTGCTTGTTGGCAATGTGGATATCAAATAGGGGAGCTATGATGGCTCCCCTATCTTTTTAGATCGGTTCTCAAATCTATTAAGCCGCTAGACTTTGCTGCTTAATAAACTCAATAGAGTGTTGATTGAAATCTTCTGGACGTTCTACGTTGCACACGTGGCCACAATTTGGAATTTCACGTAATGAGCTTAGCTTATGCACTGCAACCATTTCTTTTACTGGCTTAATGAACATGTAGTCTCTATCCCCCATTAGGTACAGCGTCGGAATAGGCAACTCTTTATCTTTAAAATACTTCATTAACGGATTTACATCCGCCGCCAGTGTGAACCAACGCTTAAACTCTTTTTGGCATAACTTCTTTGCTTCACGAATAAACAAGTGACGAGATTCGCGTTGATTTTTTTGTGGCATAACGATGTAAGCAAAGAGCTTATACAGCCACATGTAAGGGAGGATGTGCTTTCCAAGATTACCGAGTTTAACTAAGATCTGAGAGCGAGTGTTTAAGCGCGTTACCGCCCCACCAAGCACCATAGAACTCACACGCTCTGTTGCCATTTCGGCAAGGTTACGCACAATAATTGTACCCAAAGACATACCAACAAAGTGTGCGGATTGGATCTTCAAATGATCCAGAACCTTTAAAATGTCCTGTGTCACCTCAGTAAAGGTATAACGACTTGTCATCAGTTCTTTGATCAACTGGTTTGACTTGCCGTGTCCACGGAGATCGATTAAGACCAAATTAAAGTGCTCTTTATAGGCCTTTAATTGTTTAAACCATATTGAAGAACTGCCACCAGCACCATGCACGAAAACGACCCACTCATTGCTGGTAGGGTGTAAATAGGTTTTATGGAATAGAAGTGGCTGAGTCATTTATCAGTTTGAAAAGCATTCTGTATGAAAAAGTGTGGGTAAATCCTACCACACTCCATAAGAGCAAAGTAATAAAGGCACCGAATTCGGTGCCTTTCGTTACACTTTTTAAAGATTTTGCGTCAATTTAACGCAGCCCTATACAGTTGCAAATACTCTTCTGCAGCTTTTCGCCAACAAAAGTCTTTTTGCATAGCATGAAGTTGTACACGTCTCACTTCTGTCACATTTTGTGCGTAAAGAAGAAGTGCTCTCAACATTGTCAGTAATAGACCTTGCGGTGTTGGCTCATAGAAAACGAAGCCCGTTGCATCAGCTGGATCCACATCGTAGTCATTCACGCTGTCTTTCAAGCCACCTACCCCACGAACGATTGGCAAAGTGCCATAGGCCATGCTGTAGATTTGGTTCAAACCACACGGCTCGAATTCAGAAGGCATTAAGAAGAAATCCGAGCCTGCCTCAACCAAATGTGCTAGCTCGTTATCGTAAGCCTCTACAAAAACAAACTTACTCGCAAATTGTGCGGCTACGTCTCTTAACTGTGCAGCAAGAACAGGATCACCAGTGCCAACAACGACGAGTTGAACATTATGCTTAAGGAAATCAGCTAATGCAGGCAGCAGGTAATGCACACCTTTCTGTTGCGTTAGACGACACACCATACCGAACATGGCGTTGTCTGATTCTTCAATCCCCAGCCTTTGCTGTAGCGCTTTTTTACATGCATTTTTGCCACGGACCATGCTTTGACGGTTCGCTTTGTAATTTAACGGAAGATTAGAATCGGTTTCAGGGTTCCATGTTCCGTAATCGCAACCATTTAAAATCCCAACAAGATCACCTGCGCGTTGCTGGAATTCCCACGCCATACCATGGCTGCCAAGTTCTGTTTTAAGCTCTTCAGCGTAGGTGGGGCTTACCGCATTGATTTTATCCGCGTTCATCACCCCTGCTTTGAGCATCGTGATGTGCGTTGCGCTTACCGCGGCATCAGGAACATTTCGACTGTGAAATTCAGGTAAACACTGGACGTCATCGTAGCTAAATACCCCTTTAAAGACTGCGTTGTGAATGGAAATTACACTGCGAGTCTTGGCAAAAAATGCTTCATTACCATAACGATGTTTAAGCAAAAATGGGACTAAACCAGTATGCCAATCGTTGGCATGCACAATATCTGGTTGAAAACCAAGTTTTGGCAACATATCTAGACACGCTGCACTAAAAAACGCGAAGCGCTCACCGTTATCCGTGTAAGCTTGGTTATTTTCAGCGTACATTGACGGACGATTGAAATACGGAGGGCAATCAATCAAATAGACCGGATTATCACCAAGGTTTAGCTTCAACACTTTGTATGCCGTATACGGCCAGTGCGCTAACTCGGTATCTAATTCCAACTCGGCGTCCGCTAGTCGCTCGATAGCTGTGTAAGCTGGAATTGTAATTCGTACATCCTGCTGAAGGTTTTGAAGGGCTTCTGGCAGTGCCTTGGCTACATCAGCCAAGCCACCACTCTTTATCAGTCCTTCGACTTCAGACGCTACAAACAGTACAGACAAATTGTTAGTAGCCAACTCTTGCTCCTTTTGGAATCACAACAATGCCATCTTCTGACACGTGGTAGTGCTTTTTATCTTCTTGTAGATTTACACCAATTTGCGTACCAGGTGCAATGTCGGCATCCTTGTCTACAATCACGCGACGAAGTACACATCCTTCACCGACCTTAACATCACCAAGTAAAATACTTTGGCTGATGTCACACGCAGAAGCGATGTTGCTGCGGAAACCCAGTACCGATTTTTCAATTCTTGAGCCTCGCACGTAACTCCCGTTACATACTAAGCTGTCGATGATTTGAACTCGGCCATTAACTGAGTCGGTAAACGTTGCAGGCGGCAATGGTGGGTAGTAAGTGTGCAGTGGCCATTTGCGGTTGTAGAGAGAAAACGGGGCGTCTTTTTCCAACAAATCCATATGAGCTTGCCAGTACGCGTCAATAGTACCGACATCACGCCAGTAAACTTCTTCTTTTTCACCAGTAATACGGTTTGTGCTGAAGTCATAAACAAACACGTCGCCACGTGGGAACATCTTAGGAATGATGTCTTTACCAAAGTCGTGTGAAGACGCTTCATTATCCGCATCTTCAATCAGCTCAGAAAATAGTGCTTGGGCTTCAAATACGTAGTTGCCCATGGAAACGAGTGCATGTTCTGGATCGCCCGGGATTGATTTAGGTTGTGCTGGTTTCTCTTCAAAACCGACCATACGACCTTCGGCATCCACTTCAATAACACCAAATTGCGATGCTTCACACAAAGGCATACGTAATGCTGAAACGGTCAACGATGCCTCTTTTTCTTTGTGGAAGTTCAACATCTGTTTGATGTCCATTTTATAGATGTGATCAGAACCAAAAATACAAACTTGGTCAGGCTCAGCAAGCTCCATAAAACGTAGGTTTTGATAGATAGCATCCGCCGTACCTTCATACCAACGCTTACCCGTACGCATTTGTGCTGGGATTGGGTCGATGAATCGATCGGTAATACCGTTGATGTTCCAACCCTTCTTCATATGATGGAACAAAGATTGAGACTTAAATTGAGTGAGGACATAAATGCGCATCAGATCCGCATTCACGAAGTTGTTCAAAGCGAAATCAATAAGTCGGTAACTTCCGCCGAAAGGGACCGAAGGTTTACTGCGGGATTCCGTTAAAGGTCTCAGACGAGAGCCTTCACCGCCAGCAAGAATCATTCCCAAAACACCAGCCATTCGTTGTTCTCCATATATAGTTATAGCTTGGAATTAGTGTTCGTTTGAGGTGAGCAGGACTCGGGGAGTCAAGCGAACACGTTAGTACATCCATACCGATGGGCTTCTCTGAGCTCTCGCGGTATAAACAAAAAAAGCTATTGCACATCCTCTATGCAGGCACCTTATTTATTTTTTATTCTCAGCACCAAATAGCAGCATACAGTTGCATTATTTGTGTAATAAGTTATCGAACTGGAACTAAATTACAATTTTAAATACGCCATTCTGTGTGACATACAGATGTTACTTACTCAAGACGATATCTTGATCACACAACGGAACGCAAACGATTACATTGTGAAAACAATTTACAAACCGATTGACTACACAAGTGCAGTTTTGCGACAGGATACGATGAAACTATGACCGGAAGATGAAAATAAAAATGCAGGGAGTTGAAGTGAGTCGTATTGATATAACTTATAAAACAGTAGGAATTTACGAAAAAAATAAGGCAGCGAATTCGCTGCCTTATTTCATTTGAACCATTAATTATGCTTTGGCTTTTTTACGTTTGTCGGTGATTTCCCATTTACCGTCAATGTAAAGTGCAGTCCAGCCACTTGGTTTGCCATCGTCTTCCGTTCGCACATAGTTCTCTTTGCTCTTACGGCTAAATCGAACCACTGTCGGACGACCATCAGGGTCAGCAACTGGCGCAGTCGTTAGGTACTTGAACTTCTCAGGCAAACGCTCTTCAAAGCGTGCTAGTTCTGACACTAACGGTGCACGAGTCTCACGCGATTTAGGGAAGTTACTTGCTGCCATGAATAAGCCAGAAGCACCATCACGCAAAACAAAGTACGCATCCGAGTTTTCGCATGGCAGTTCAGGGAAATGAACTGGGTCTTCTTTCGGTGGCGCAACTTCGCCATTTTTCAGAATCTTACGAGTGTTCTTACACGTTTCACTCGTACAATCCATGTATTTACCGAAACGACCGTTCTTAAGCACCATGTCAGAGCCACACTTGTCACACTCGACAACTGGGCCATCGTAGCCTTTCACCTTAAACTCGCCGTGTTCAACGATGTAGCCTTCACAGTTCGGGTTATTACCACAAACATGCATCTTGCGCTTATCGTCGATTAGATACGCATCCATCGCTGTTTCACAGATAGGACAACGCTTTTTAGCACGCAGTGCCGCTGTTTCAACGTCCTCTTCAAGAACATTGATGATGCCGTCTTCATCACCCAAGTTGATCGTTGTCTTACAACGTTCTTTCGGTGGCAATGCATAACCAGAACAACCAAGGAATACACCCGTTGAAGCGGTACGAATACCCATTGGACGGCTACATGTCGGACACTCAATATCTGTCATCACAATGTGATTCAGCTTCATGCCACCTTCAGTTTCGTCTTGCTCTGCTTGTTCTAGGTCACCAGTAAAGTCAGTGAAAAAGTTATCAAGAACCGATTTCCACTTCACCTCACCTTCTGCGATTTGGTCAAGCTTTTGCTCCATACGTGCAGTGAAGTCGTAGTTCATTAGATCGTTGAAGCTATCATCTAGGCGGTCTGTAACGATCTCACCCATCTTCTCTGCGTAGAAGCGGCGTTGTTCAACTTTTACGTAACCACGATCTTGAATCGTAGAAATGATTGACGCGTAGGTTGAAGGTCGGCCAATGCCACGTTTCTCTAACTCTTTAACTAGAGCAGCTTCAGTAAAGCGCGCAGGTGGCTTTGTGAAGTGTTGTTTCGGGTCAAGAGACTCAAGGTTTAGCTTATCACCCAATTGGACCGCAGGAAGAATCGTGTCTTCATTTTTGCCCATTGGACGCTGAACACGAGTCCAACCATCGAACTTCAGAATGCGGCCTTTCGCTTTTAGCGTGTATTCCGCTGCTTTTACGCTGATGGTCGTCGAATCGTATTCTGCTGGTGTCATTTGACAGGCAACGAATTGGTTCCAGATCAACGAGTACAGTTTATGCGCATCTGCATCAACACCTTGTAGGTCTTCTGCTTTCACCGCAACATCGGAAGGACGAATCGCTTCGTGCGCTTCTTGTGCACCTTCTTTGCTGCCATAAGTTAATGGTTTAGCCGGAAGGTATTTGTCACCAAATTCTGAACCGATAAATCCACGAACCGCATCCACCGCCTCTGAACTCAGGTTTGTCGAGTCGGTACGCATATAAGTGATGTAACCCGCTTCATACAAACGCTGAGCGAGCATCATGGTTTTCTTCACACCGTAGCCAAGACGTGTACTTGCCGCTTGCTGTAATGTCGACGTAATGTATGGCGCAGACGGTTTGCTCTTCGTCGGGCGGTCTTCACGCTTACACACTTCGTAGCTTGCGTTTTCAAGTACAGACATTGCAGCTTTAGTTTCAGCCTCATTCACAGGCTTAAATGCAGTGCCTTCTTTTTGCGCCACGAGCAACTTAAATGCTGTCTTATCTTTGGTATGAGTGTTTGCGTGAATATCCCAGAACTCTTCTGGAATAAATGCGTTAATCTCGCGCTCACGTTCAACCAATAGCTTAACAGCCACTGACTGCACTCGGCCCGCAGACAAACCACGCGCCACTTTCTTCCATAGCAATGGAGAAACCATGAAACCTACTACGCGGTCCATGAAACGACGTGCTTGCTGCGCGTTCACGCCATCCATATTCAATTCACCAGGAGTCTGGAAAGCTTGTTGGATAGCATTCTTTGTAATCTCGTTAAAAACTACACGTTTGTATCGCTCTTCATCGCCACCGATGATCTCACGAAGGTGCCATGCGATAGCTTCCCCTTCGCGGTCCAAATCGGTTGCGAGATAGACGTGATCAGCATCTTTGGCTAGTTTTTGCAGTTCACTAACGACTTTTTCTTTACCCGGAAGGATTTGATAGTTCGCTTCCCAGTCATGATATGGGTTAATCCCCATTTTCTTGATCAGAGCTTTACGGTCTTTTTCTTTTTTGACACGCGCTTTTTCTTCCGGGCTCATTCCTTTCGTAGAAATTGCCGCGGCTTTTTTCTCACCAGTGCTTTGACCGGCCGTAGGCAGATCACGCACGTGACCAACACTAGACTTAACAATAAAGTCTTTACCAAGGTATTTGTTTATCGTCTTAGCCTTGGCTGGTGACTCCACTATAACGAGCGATTTACCCATAACTGACTCTAACGTCCTTCATAATAATGCGGGTGAAAACTCCAAAAAGAGCCTACCCGCATAATGTTCTATTTCATTGCTTCTTTTTTTACTATTGTGCGAGATGAAAAGAAGATCAACTGCTTTTTTGAAATTCAGATCCGATTGGTTGACAATTCATCGCCTTTATACTTTAACAAGGCAGGGTTCTGCAAAAGGTCTTGAGCGGCATATACTAAGCAGGCAAAGTTTCTGCCCGCTAGTCGAATTCAATAAATTTTGTCTCTCATCACAAAATATTTTTTCTTTCGCTATCAGAACGTAACCTTAGATCATGACAGCGAAATAAGCATCATTAGCATATGAGAATGCTTTGCGGTTTTTCTTCTATATTAATGTGTGCTTTGTAGCAAACACGTAATCACAAATTTACCTCTGCAAAGCCACGGCAATTGTAGGTATACTGCGGCCAATTAAGTTTCATTGAATGACGAGAACGCTATGTCTGATAGAAAACACATTGAAAAATTCGACCTCCTGTTGATCGCAAACCAAATCATCCAAGAGCACGAGGATTTTATCGAAGGAATGCGTGCCACAAGCGTAGAAGAAAAAGACGATGTTTTGGTGTTTAAAGGTGAGTATTTCCTAGACGATAAAGGCCTACCGACCCCCAAAACCACTGCGGTATTCAATATGTTTAAATACCTAGCGCATCATCTTTCAAAAGAGTTCACACTAAGTAAATAAGCTTTTGAAATTTCATCAAAAAAGCCAGAGTATCCACTGAACTGACCCCCAATAGTT